>JBEBGU010000258.1:0-5990 GCA_040081325.1 Prosthecobacter sp. | reverse complement strand
GATCTCGGCAGCCGCGCCGCTTATCTTGAGGCGCATCACTCCTTACATCAGCAGGGTGAAACAGCGCCCGCCATCTCCGCCAAGGCCCGCATCGACAGCTCTGCCGTCCTACGCGGACTCAATGTCATCGGCGATGATGCCGTGGTGGAAAGCGGCGCCGAGATCGATGACTGCATCCTCTGGCCAGGAGCACGCATCACCGCTGGCTCACGCTTGAAAAGTTGTATCGTCCGCGCTGGAATCATCGCCACCGGCAGCCACGAATCTGCCGACCTTTGAGGAAAGTCTTTCGACCTCCTCTTTTCCCCTTTAGAGTGCCCACTCCATGCCTCCCGAACTCGAAGCCCTGCTCATCCTCACACGCCAGCAATTCCCTGCGCTCAACGAGGCCGCCTGTGAGGTCGAACCCATTCTCAAAGGCGGCTCCGACCGTCATTTCTACCGCTTCACATGGGCTGCTGATGCCCACCCGCCGATGGTGCTCATGGTCTATACCATGGCGCGACGGGACAATCCCAAGTTCGTCCCCTGCACCCTTCGCCTTGCCGCCCTCGGCGTGAATGTGCCCACCATCTATGCCTTCTGCGAGCAGCGCCTCTGCGTCTGGCTTCAGGATCTCGGTCGGGATGATCTTCATGCATATCGCAATGAGGACTGGGCCATCCGTCGTCCGCTCTATGAAGCAACACTCCGCGAGGCCGCAAAGATCCACGCCGTGACCGAGGAAAGCCTAACTAGCGATGAAATCGCTGCCATGGAGCCCGAGTTCAACGAAGGCATGTATGAGTGGGAGCAAAACTACTTCATGGAGCACTTCGTCCGCGGTCATCTGCGCCGAAACATCGATGACCAAACGGCAGCCCACGCCGCACTTGCCCAGCTTCGGCAGCGCTTGGCCAAGCTACCGCGCTGCCTCGTCCACCGTGACTTCCAGAGTCAAAACGTGATCATGCGTGATGGCACCGCTTGGCTGGTGGACTACCAAGGTCTGCGCCCCGGCCTTGCCGAATATGATCTCGCCTCGCTGCTCTTTGATCCGTATGTGACGATGAGCCGCAGTGAGCGCCACGACCTGCTCAGCTACTACGCCAACTTGCGCGGCCTGAATTTGCCAGAGCTACGTGATGTCTTTTACCTCTGCGCTGCTCAGCGTCTCATGCAGGCCCTCGGAGCTTATGCCAATCTCAGTCACAATTTGGGCAAAACCTACTTCGAGCAGCACATCCCCGCTGGCGTCCTCAATCTCTCCCTCGTCTGTGATGAAGCGCCTGAGCTAGCACCGCTTCTCACGCTCTTCATCTGAGACATGCACGCCTTCCTCCCGACAGATGGCTGCGCAGCATTCCTCATCGACGAGTTGAGTCGTCAGGGCATCGAGTCACGCTCTGCGGAGCCATTCATCCTAGCGGAACAACTACCCACGCCGCCCATCCTCGCCTTTGCCCGTCAAACGCTACCTGATGCACGCGAAGTCCTCAATGCTTCCATCAATGGTTGGGCCGATCACATCATCGAGTCCATGCTCGCCACACTGACTGCTGATGCCCCATGGCAGCTTCATCTCGGACCCGCCTATGGCGAAGGCACCGCGGGCCAGCACCGCTGCGAACTCATCCACGCCGCCCTAACCGAGCGCCTGAAAAAGCGTCGTCGCAGCCTATTTCGCGCATGGGTTCAGAATGATCCGCCTGCGGAAATCGCCCTCGTCCAGGCCGTCCTCACCGCACCCGATAAAGGCTACGTCTCAGCTGCAACGGCCACGACAGCCCACGACCTGCGCGCCATCCTCTCGCCCTTCATCGGTGGGGACATTCCCCATGCCGAGGACAAAGCCGCTCCATCGCGTGCCTTTGCCAAAGTCATCGAAGCCGAGCTGCGCCTCGGGCAGCAAATCGAACGCGGCCAGACCTGCGTCGATCTCGGTGCCTCGCCAGGAAGTTGGAGCTACGTCGCCATCCAGCGCGGCGCACACGTCATCGCCATCGACCGTTCACCCTTGCGTGACGATCTCATGCGCAATCTTCGCCTCCAGTTCGTGCAGGCAGACGCCTTCAAATTCAAGCCCGACACAACCGTGGACTGGCTCATCTGTGACATCATCGCTGCCCCTCAGCGCAGCATCGACCTTCTTCTGGAATGGCTGCGCGAAAAGCAAATGCGCCGCTTCATCGTCACGCTCAAATTCAAAGGCACCGACGAGTATCACCTCCTCGATCAGCTCAAGTCCGAAGCCCCGCAGATGTGCTCCGACTTCCGCCTCACCCGCCTCTGCGCCAACAAGAACGAAGTCACCGCCTTCGGAATCGCAGAACCGGTGCCAAACACAACCGACCTGCTACGCTAGCTATCAGAAGCCAAAGATAACCGGCCCTGGTACAATCTTGACGCCACCAGTGCCAAGCGGGTTGCCTTTAGTTTCTTCGATGGTGTCCACGATGTTGTTCTTGAAGTTCACACTGAGACTGCCGGTCTCGACTTTGATGTAAGTCACTGTTTGGAAGGGACGCCCAAAGGCGTCCACACTGGTGTTGTACTGCGGCACGCGCTCGAAGATCACGTATTCAAGCTTCTCATCTTTTCCGGCAGCACTGAGCTTGCTGGATTTGCGCGTGGGCTTGCCCATGGAGGCGAGCACTTCTTCACTGGTCATGCCGAGAGCGATCTGATGCGCGGCGATGAGTGCTTCGACCTGGGTTTGACGCTCATGTAGCTTCTTCAAGTTAGGCACCAGATTTGGATCGGGGGAGAGAGCATCGGTCATTCGCATCCAGCCTGAGGTATCACCATGGCGAGCTTTTCCGCGCACTCGGAAAGCGGTGTCAGAAATGCCCACGAGTTTCACCAGCGTGCCGGGCATCATGGAGCCGATGGCGCGATCGAGTTTGGAACTCACATAGATTGGCGCGTCGGTGAGGACTTTCAGAATGACCGGCTTCGTCAAGATGTCCTCGATGTGAATGGTGCCGGGTTCGACGGCGAGTCGTGAGGTGGGCCTACGCGCCGCAGTCTGCGCGGGTGTTTGTTCAGCAGCGAAAAGAGCGATTAGCACCGCTAGAACAAGAGAGATATTTTTCATGGCGTGGTGGATAATAGCAAACTCAGACGCCGCATGAAAAGCCTTTGTTCAGACACTTCACACTGCCGCAGGCAGAAGACGTGCAGCGGCTTCACGACCGATGTTCATGAGACGCTGTTTTTCCTCATCACTGAAGTCGTGCGGCAAAAGCATACCGATGCCGAGTGTGCCGCAGAGGCGAGTGCCGTCCATCATTGGCACGGCGAGACTGCCCTGCACTTGGGTGATTTTGGCACCGGGCTTGGCTACGCCACTGGTGTCGGTTTGCAGATTGCACAGCTCCACAGGCTGCTGGCGCTCAGCCGCAGCACCGGCGATGCCTTTACCCACGGGGATGGACTGAATGATCGGCATGATCTGCGGTGGGATGGCCTGGGCGGCCACGAGCTTTAAATGCCGGTCAGCCGGGTCAAGCCGATGCAGAGTGGCCGTGGTGCAGCCGAACTCAGTGGCGACGGCGCTGAGAAATTGGCTCCAATCGGCGTCACTGGGGGAAGGTGGCAGGGAGAGGTTCATGATGGGAAATCGATATTGTCTGAGTCGGGAGCGGGGGCTACTCTGGAGATACATTACTCCTCAACCATGAAAAACCGCGCTGTCTATCTTGGCCTTTCCTGGCTCGTCCTTGGTTCCACTGCTTTTGCCCAACTCGGCAGAATCATTGGCCGCACCGTTTATCACGATGATAAATCACGCACGGAGTCAGTCAGTGACCCGAGCACGCGTGAGATGGTGGAAACCACCTACACCGCAGACAACACAATGACCGTGAAGAAGATTTTCCTCCTCAATGAGAAAGGCGAGCCGCTGCAAGGCAACGTGTATGATGGTCGTGGCAATCTGGTGGCGCGCTGCAAGTGCCTCTTTGATGAGTATGCACGCCGCAAAGAAGATCAGCTCATGAATCTGAATGGTGAGGTATTTCAGCGAGTGGTTCACGAATATGACTCCGCAGGTAAAGCCAAGACTCCGCAGGTGATCAATCTCAATGCCAGCGCTCCGAGCATACGCCCGCAGTCGGTGGACTTCACTCAGGGTGGCGCAGCTCCCGGCGCAGCTGATCCCGCATCACGATTTGCCCCAGTTCAAATTCCAAGCTCGCCAGTCAGCGGAGTCGCGCCGGTAACGCCACCTTCAGATCAGAAGCCGAAGCCTAGTTTTTTTAAGCGCCTCTTCCAGAAAAAGGAAAAGTAAGTTAGGCCCGATCCGCGACCACCAGGACCTCCTGGGCCGTTCGCATCGCAGCATCTGGCACGCTGATGGGCAGCATATTGATCCGCATCTGCTGACCGACAGCGCTGTTGTTCGCGAGCACTTTGGCCACGGCTTCACCCGTAGCTTGGGCGGTCTCTGTGCGGTAGGCGCATTGACGGGAAAGCAGCATCTCCGCATTCCCCTCCTCCTGCCCCGGCACGACGTAATCAATGACTGCCGGGATGCGCGCTGCCAGCACTTCATGCATGATGGCACCGCCCGCTTTGCAGATCACCACGTCATGCGTGCGCAGCATCTCAGGGATGCGGCTGGTCCAGCCGATGATCTCCACAGGCGAGCCTGAAAGTGAGTCGATAAACTTTCTCAGCACATGATAAAGCCGCGAGCGGTGCTTACCCACAGGAAGCGTCAGCTTCACCCCCGCATTGAGCAGAGGCCGGAGAGACTCCAGTGTCGCCGCGACGTGACTCGCTGCGGTCGATGGCAGATAAAGAATCCGCTGCCCCTGATGCTGTGTTGCTGATGCAGGCAGTGTCTCGGTGAACTGCAAACTCACGGGAAAGCCTGTGACATGGACCTTGTTCACAGGCACGCCGAGCTTCTGCACCACGTCCTCCGTCTCCACATCTGCCACACAGTACAGGTCGCTCGGCTGGATCAGCCAGATGGGGTGAACGCTGATCGAATCCGTGATCACCGTCACCAGTTTCGGCACGCTTACGCCTTGGTTTTTCAGCGCATCCAGCAGACCCGCATAGAGCGGGTAGGTGCTCACGATGATACGTGGTTTGAGCGTTTCGATTTTAGATTTCAGTCCCTTCACCAGCGGCATCAGCCATAGGCTCTCCTGCTGGTTCATGTCTGATTTCCCCAGCAAATGGTAAACCATCCGCCAGGCACTTGGGAAGTGCGTGATGGCCATTTGATATAGGCTATTGAGCACACTCGCGATGCGCGGCTGGACCTCTTTGACCAGATCAGACACCTGCACTTCTTCTCCTGGACAAAGCCGCCTGAGCGCCTCCGCAGTAGAGGCCGCCGCAGTGTTATGCCCATCACCAAAACCAGCAGTAAGTACAAGTATCACGAGCGCCATCGCTGGCGGTGAATGAACTGAAACTCAAATGAAAATCTCGGCTCCCTGCAGCGTCAAGCCAGTCGAACACTGCGCTTCTTATCCAGCTTCAGCACGGCCCCGGTTTCCCAGGCAGGCTCGGCTTTCGGATCGGTCAGCTTTTCACCATTGAGCTGGATGCTGCCACCCTGAATGAGTCGGCGCACATCACCGCCGGACATGGTTTGATTAAACACAGCCTGATAGGCGTGCTGCACGACACCGAGCACATCAAGGCGCTCACTGAGATTTAGGATGGGCAAGTCAACGCTTGAGAGATCACGTTTGCTGAAACGCAGATCCCAGTCTTCGCGGCATTCTCTAGCGGCTTCTTCGCTGTGATAAATAGCTACGCAGTTCGCGGCGAGTTGCTTCTTGGCTTCCATCGGGTGCATCGTGGTGTCCAGCACCTCACCGAGCACGAGCAGGTAGTACTTGGCCATCAATTCGTCCGGGATGCTCATGAGCTTGCCGAACATCTCCTTCGGCACATCCGTGAGACCGACATAGTTGCCGAGCGACTTCGACATCTTCTTCACGCCGTCCAGCCCTTCCAGCAGCGGCAGCGTCATGCAGACCTGTGGC
>JBEBGU010000981.1:0-1538 GCA_040081325.1 Prosthecobacter sp. | reverse complement strand
ATCTTTTTGCCTTTGAGATCTCCAGCTTCGATACTGGCGATCACATCACCTTCCGTCACACCGAGGGTTTGGGCAACCTGGGCGGGAGTAAGGATGTCCAAGACTGGGGCTGCTGAAGGTGCCACTGCGGCTGGTGTGGCCTGAGCTGGGTTCATGGTGAAGGCCCCCTGAGCCATCATGCTATTGGCCATGCCAAAACCCATCGCAATCTCGGCGGCTGAGCCGGCCACTCCAGGGCCACCTTTGGCCATACCTTCGGCCATTTGGAACTTCACATAGTCGTTCAGATTGCCGATCGCGCCCATGCTGCTGCGCTTATCGATCGCGGCCTCCACTTCAGGTGGCACGCTGGCATTTTCCAAAAGGAAGCTGGTTATCTCGATGCCATACTTGCCTTGAGTTGCTGGATTGATCAGTGGCAGCAGGGCATCTCCCAACTCGCTGTAGCGAGTGGCTAGATCGAGCACCGGCACCTTGGCCGTAGCCAGAGCATCCGTGAACACACTGACAATGCGACTGCGCATGGTGTCGGCAAATTCATCGAGTCGGAAGTGATGGTCAGAGCCAGCCACTTCTTTGAGGAAGAGCTTCACGTCAGTGATGCGGAAATCAAAAGTGCCAAAGGCACGGACACGGACGATGCCAAAGTCCTGGTCGCGCATCATGATCGGGTTGCTCGTGCCCCATTTGTTTCCTGTGAAGAGGCGTGTGTTGACGAAATACACGTCAGCTTTGAAGGGCGACTCAAAGCCATACTTCCAGCCTTTGAGGGTGGATAGAACCGGTATGTTTTCCGTGACTAGAGTGTGCTTACCTGGACCAAAAGTGTCACCAAATTCGCCGAGATAGACGAACTGAACACTCTGCGACTCACGCACGATGAGCTGTGCTCCGCGTTTGATTTCCTTGTCCTCATCTGGGAAGCGCCATGAGAGCGTGTCGCGTGAGTCATCTGTCCACTGGATGATTTCCAGAAACTGTCCTTTGAGGTAATCCATCAGGCCCATAGTCGTCGGTGTGTGTAGAGGTTTTCGGTGAAGTGCGGATTTAGGCTAAACTGAAGGCAATGCGAAGAAAAGTTTAATTTGGATTGTTACCGGACAGCGCAGTCGAGCGAACCACCCGGCAGTCAGATCCGCACGCTGGAGAAGCGTGACAACTGGCTCTGCGTGGCGATCCCCAGCCAGGCCGAAAACCTGCGCGGCTGGGTCGAGATAGGAGTCGTCACACCGCTCTGGATCGGGGATTCCAAGTTCGTGCCTTGACCATCATCCAGGTCAGCCACGGTGATGATGACACCAGCCAAGAAAGCAGAGTGCAAGAGAGGCTCTGATACCGAGACGAAATTCATGGGATCGGCAGGTTCTAAAACTGGAATCTCGCAATATGAATCGCCTGCCCCTGCTACTCCCCTTTTACTTCTACGGCCTTGTGGGCGTCGGCGAATCAGTGTGGAGCGGGCGCAAACTGCGGATCCACGAAGATAGCATCGGACCAACTTGCCAGATCATTGAGGTAGATGAAGCGGTAACAGGAAA
>JBEBGU010000980.1:0-1538 GCA_040081325.1 Prosthecobacter sp. | reverse complement strand
GCCTCAATCCTACGTTCACAGGGGTCATTCTCGACCTGGAGCTTTTTCATGATGTGAAAATTCCCACCGATGCCGCTTTCGCCATCGGTTCTGCCGGCCTCATGGGTGATGCCTTGATCGACATCAAACCCTCGGGCAAAGAGACCAAGGACTTCCTGCCACAAGATCACAACATCATCATCGAGGGCGTCAAATCGGGAGGTTTGTCGGATCTGCAAAGCCAAGCCGAAGTCGTCGGGAAAAAGGTGGATGTGGTCTTGGATGACGTCCGCATCGCACTCGCCGATGTGAAGGGCGCGATGGAAAAGATCAACAAGGGGGCACTCTCAGATGCCACCATCACTGACTTCAAAGAAAGCATGCAGCACCTGAACAAGACCATGACCCGGGTGGATGACAAGGTACTCGGCGAGGAGAACGCCACCAATCTGAAGACGGCTATCGCTGAACTCAAAGACGCTGCCACAAGCTTCAAATCCGCAGCCAAAAGCATCGAGGACCAATCTAAGAGGCTCGGTCCCATGTTTGATAAGCTGGACCCTGCAATCACCAAGGCAGATAAAGTCATGACCACGGCAGATGAATCCCTGCAATCCATCAAAAAGGCCGCAGATAGTTTCGCCACCGCAGCGCGTAACATCAGTTCGAGTAAAGGCCTACTCGGTGCCCTGATGAATGACACCGACTTGAAGCTGGATTTCAAAGACTTGATCTCCAATCTCAAGCGCAACGGCGTTATTTTTTACCGCAACAGTGCAGAGAAAGAAAAGGCCAAGGAAGAGCCAACGAAACCGGGTCCGATCTTCAGGCGCTGAGATCAGGAATACTTCACGTCCTTACGCGGCTCCATCTCAAAGGCCGTAGCCTCTTGCTCAGAGACATTGGGCTTTAGCACCTCTTCCCGGAACTTGAAGTAATAGGGGTCGTCCTGGCAAATCGTCAGCTTGTCCATGCTCTCGACTTCGAGGTACACGAACCAGGGAAAGGGATCGCTAGGGTTAACACGCTTCCCAGTCTTCACGGTTAAGACTTCAGGCACGCGCAGCAGTTGCACCCGTGTTTGAGCCATCATCTCCTCCAGCTTTTCAGGTGTGACCTCGGGCTTGAGCTTGAAGAGGCAAAGGTAGGCGATCATGAGGAGTGGGCGCAGAACCCAAGGGCATTCAGTTCTTCCAATCGAGCGCTCCTTTGCGCCAAGCATAAACAAAGGCGACGCCCAAGATGCTGATGAAACTCAATGCAGTGAAGAAGATGCCTGAACCAAAGACCGCGATGTAATCCTTGAAGATAATCGCCCAAGGGTAAAGAAAGACGACTTCGATGTCGAAGAGCACAAAGAGCATCGCCACGACATAAAACTTCACGCTGAAGCGCGGCTGACCTTCTTGCAGCGGCAACATGCCGCACTCGTAAGCGCTATCCTTGATCGTGTTGCGTGCGGCCGCTTTTCCGAGCAGCACTGAAATCAGGAGCGTGACACAGGCGAAACCGCCAGCGATGACGATCTGAAGCAGGACAGGAAGGTAGTTCTCAAGCAT
>JBEBGU010000009.1:0-21597 GCA_040081325.1 Prosthecobacter sp. | reverse complement strand
CCTTCGGGGATACTGAAGACAAAGTGCACGTTGCTGCCATCAAAACTCACGCCCACCGTCGCGGGTTCACCGGGCGGCAGGGTGTTCACGCTATCCACCACGGCCTGGGCAAAGGGCGGCCCGGGCGGGCCTTCGCCGCCATCCGTCCCATCGGCTCCTTTGTAGCCGCTGGGGATTCCGTAGCTGAAGTGCACCAGTGTTCCGTCAAAACTCACGCTTACCGTCGCGGGTTCACCGGGATTGAGAGTGGTCACGCCATCCACCACCGCTTGGGCAAAGGGTGGCCCCTGCGCCCCTGGCTCTCCCTGACTGCCCGGCTCGCCTTGGGGGCCAGCACCGCCGTCCGCGCCGTTCTGGCCCTGCACGCCCTCATCCCCACGCGGGATGCCAAAGGTGAAATGCAGGGTTTCATCCGTCACGGTCAGCGTCACAAAAGCCTGCTCACCCGGCAGCAGGGTTTGCACGCCATCGATCTGCGCGGCGGTCACCGACGTGATGGCCGCGATCATTGCCGCCAGGCCATTGAATTGATCCCGCAGCACATCGGCCACGACCAGAGAGCCATCCAGCGGCAGGGCTGGATTGAAAATGCCAAGCTCAGCCGAGCGGCGCATAGGAAGAGAGACAAGCGTTTTCATCAGGTTGGGTAGTCAGGGTGGGTAGTTAGGTTCGGCATATAGGGCGGCGGGCTGGCCTCAGCCCGCCGGGTCCAGAGAGGCGCGTGGCGGACCACGCGCCCCACCGTCAGTCTGTTAGGCTGCTGTGCGGGTCACCTCAGCGGACCAGTCGCTCATGCCGCCGTTGCCACCTGCCGCCGCCACGCGGAAGACATGCTCGGAACCCACGATCATGCCATTGAGCGTCAGCGTTGGTCTGCCGCCGACTTCGATCAGTTCCCAGTTGCTACGCACGCCGTCCACAATGGTGGCGCTCTGCACTAGGTAAGTCTTGGCTCCTGACACCGCGTTCCAGTTCAGGATCATCTTACCCACCGTACCGTTCAGGTCCACACGCAGGCCCAGTGGCGCGTGCAGAGTTCCCACTGGACTCGGCGGGTTCTTCACGCCCAGACCACTGCTGATGATGACCTGCCGGTTGCCATTGCTGGCCGCCTGCACATACGCACCGCGCACGTTCATCGTCGCCAGCATCAGCGTCCACTGCTCATCGCGCTGGGCGATCGAGTCCTTCCAGACCGTCTCCGCTGCATCTGCTGCCAGCACCGAGTTACGGTAGGCCGTGAACTGCGCCAAGAAATCCACCGTCGATGGCAGCGGGGTGGTGAAGCTCCCATTACCGAACATCTGGTTGATGTGGTTTTCGATGTAGATCACCCGGTCGTTCGTCTTCCGGGTGGTTAGGTCCATCTTTACCTTGGCTCCCTCAGAGGTCGGCAACACAGGGTCGCCCACGGCATAGGTTGCTCCACTATCGTAGCTGATCTGTCCATAAACGGACGGCGGGGTGGCCGTCACCGCCTTCAGGTGATCCTGTAGGGTCGGTGGTTTCTGGAAGAAGCTAGGTGTCTCACTGTTGGAGTTGGCAGCGTTGCCACTGCCGTGGTTGCCACCCTCGTCAGAAGCAGGCGCTTGGATGTTGGTATTTTTCATGACTGTATTTCTTTATCTGTTTTGTTTTCATACTGAATTCCGAACCATCGGAACATGGTAATTATAATAAATACCATATAAATAGCAAGTATAAATATAATTATTTCTAATCTATCCGCATATTGCCTTGTAATTGCCTGTCAGACTTTAAGTCTCTTGTCATTACAAAGCCAATGCATTAAGAGCCATCAAAGAGAATACCTTGGCAATGCACTATGGGTCTCGGCAAAGCCTATACATAAAGGCTTCCAGCGTCTTCGATCCGAGCAAAACAATCACGAAAGGCGCGAGCATGAACTAGCAGTTTCTTCAAAGATTCATCTAGCCCTCCTCATGCCGCTCAAACAGGCTCAATCGTCTTCCAGAAACCCTAACCACCCCTGATTGAACCCCTTTTGGCCTCAAAAGAGAGCGATCCCCCACATAGAAGTTGGACTCCCGCACATAGATATTGCGATCCTCCACGTAGAAGTTGGACTCCCGCACATAGATATTGTGATCCCCCACATAGATATTGGACCCCCCGCACATAGATATTGCGATCCTCCACATAGATATTGGACTTCCGCACATAGATATTGAGATCTTCCACATAGAAGTTGGACTTCCTCACATAGAAGTCGGGTTCCTCTATGTAGATATTGGGATACTCCACCTAGAATGTGCGGCTCTCCATGTCCCGAATGCAGCCCACTACCTAGTGAAAGGCTTTCACTACGTCTGAATCGCAGCGCTCGACGCCAGGGTCACGACTCATTTCCCAGCCTGTGGGCCAGCCTTCAGATGTGAGGTCAGTCTGCTGCTGAGTCCAGAGAAGCAGGATGAATCCTGCTCCAAGTGTTTGAGCCGATCAAGCCAATCAGCATCAAGCCAGGCACAACCGGTTCAGGGCTAAAAAAGAACTCTTTTCGTCACTTTTCTCACTCCAGCAGAAAATAAACGCCGAAAGCTTGTAACGATGAAACAAAAATCCGGTAAACAGGGTGTGTAAGGGCGGCATTATATCTGCCTTGGCTTCGTCGTGATACTCCATTCCTTGTTTTCGTAATTAATCTCCCATGAAATCCTCACGCCTTCTCCCTTGGCTCCGCTCCATGCCCATTGTCAGCCTGACACCCGGCGGCAACTACCAATGCCAAGTCCGCGCCGTTGACGGCAGCACCGGCTACAGCGACTGGAGCGCCCAGTCAGGCACATGAGCCTGTAAAACAAGGCTCACGCTCATGGAGCCAGGCCGCCCGCAGTCCGGCTCCTTCTGGGCGCAGCGAGCCAGAACGAAGAGGTTCAGCCACAAAGCCAAGACAAAAAAACACCCTCTCAGTTCCCTCCTGCATCCCTTTTTTTTTACCTCTTCTGCGTCCTTCGAATCCGCCCTTGTCATGAAAACACTCCCCGCACAATTCCATCACTACACAGCAGTTCTCTCTCAAAAGGCAACTGTCTTCCTCGTTTTGCTGTTGTGCGCGACAGCAGGGATGGCCCAATCCACCGACACCGATGGCGACGGGATGCCGAACACATGGGAAACCGACATGGGGCTCAATCCATCAAGTGCTGCCGATAAGTTTCTGGACAAAGACACCGACGGCATGACGAACTTTTATGAGTACGTTAACGGACTAAACGCCAACAATGCATCGGACGCGCTGACAGACAAAGATGGCGACCGCATCCCGAATTTATGGGAGCATGATCGGGGGAGTCAAGCCATTGACGCGCAGTCTTTTCCACCCTGGGATGCTGTCGTTGACGCAAGTCTAACTGCGAACCTGCCTGTAGAGAAGCTGTTCACTAATTTTCAGGATGCCTATCAGTTTTTGCAGGGAGGAGCGTTTCGCTCCATCGTCAGGGTAAAGCCGGGATATTATCCGTCTGGGCTTTCAGATCTGGGAGTCCCAAAAAAAGTTTCCTGGATTGCAGATTTGGGGGCTGTCAAGGCCACGCTGGATGTGCCTGCGGGTGCGTCTGGATTTTCGGTGTCTGATGACACCGTGATCGACGGGTTAGTGATTACAGCAGGCTTTGCGCCCGAGTCGTATCGTCTAACAGATGTGCTGGTCAGTTGTATCCGGCATACTTCATTTACCACGAATCGGAGGCTGAGAATGGCTACATGCATTGTGCGTCGAGGAAGGCATCAAGATGACAATACACTCAAGGCAGATGCGCTTTACATTGAGAACTTTAATGTCGAACTGGAGCAATGCACTTTTTCCGACAACAATGAAAGTTCTACTGGTATCCCGTCACGCACTTTTGGTGCGATCAGGCGCCAGTCAGGAGCTTTGACCGTCAAGAATTCTATTATTGAGGGCGGAGGCTACCAAGTGCGCTATTTTGGGACGACGCCACCAACAATCATCAACTCAGTCATAGGCGTATTAACCAACTCAACAGTCAAGTCCACTGTAGCGAATGCCGCAACGCTTAACCTTGTTGGTTCGTCACAATATCCTGCTTTCACAAATTATCTTGGTTATCCATCTGGGGATAATATTCTTCAAAATGACGGAGTTTGGGCAGGCACTGTACAACTCGTGGATAAGATTTCGACTGGCGCACTCCCGTTCGATATCCATGGGCAGGTGCGACCATTGGGTGCTGGTGGTGATCGTGGTGCTGTGGAATGGCTGGACGAAGACAATGACAATCTGCCTGACTGGTGGGAGAGGCATCACTTCACCGATCCAAACTATCCGCTAATCGATCCGCTTCGCTACACTTGGTCTGATGGAAAGGCTGGAGGAACCAACCCGATTGACGGGGATGATTACAACAATCTCGATGAGCATCTCTATGCACTGGACCCCATGGTGTTCAGTGGTGTAGTGAACACACCTATCGTTGTTGATCGTGATGGAGATGGAATGACGGATAGCTGGGAGGAGTTTTACTTGGGCGGCATCTACGCTAGCCCAGACGCAGATCCTGACATGGACGGATACAGCAACCTTCAGGAGTTTCTGGCTGGAACTAAACCCAGGATTCACTGGAACGACACCGATCAGGACGGGCTGTGGGACACGGACCCACCTGGGGACACAGTCTTGAACTCAGAGCAATTCTCTTTCGAAAGTCTGCTGGGTGTCAATTACCTGTTGTTGCAGGGATATGGCGATGATTATGACGGCGATCGTTTTAGCAACGGCATTGAGATGAACATCATGGGGACGAATCCAACGGCGGCTGGTGCTGTTGAGAACTATGTCTGGATTGCTTTATCCCTTGGTTTTAATTACGGGAACGATCCCGATGGCGACGGGTTGGAATGGGCGGCAGAAGCCGCCCTCGGCACGAGTCCGGTGGTTGCTGATAGCGATGGTGATGGATCACCCGACGGTGTCGATCCATCGCCGCTCCAGCCGGACACGGCCGCCATGTTGGTCAAACTTTCTGTCGCAGGCCCGCCTGTGCTGACCCTCTTCGCACCGCCGGGTGCACAGCAGGAATATTGAGGTTTTCCTGGAGGCTCCGTCGCTCACAGGTTTTTTCCACTTAACCCAAATTTAGTTATACTATGCTTATGAACTCAAGGCCACTAACTCACACACTGTTGCTTATAACCTCATTGCTACTTTCCTCCGACTTGATGGGACAGCGCTCAGAATCAGTTTCCCGCCATGGCAAGACACGATCTGGACTCGACACATTCCAAGAAGCGAATGCGAATCAGCAGTCTGCTCAGCAAATTAAAGCCGCTGATCAAATGCCGCAAAATCCTGGACGCGCAAATCTTGAGAAGTTTCGGATTTTGGACCGCAAGCTGACCTCCCTAGAATCGACCAGACTGCCTCAGGCTGCACCATCTTATTTGGGGGCGGCGCTCAAACAGTATGCCGAGCGGGCTTTACTGCCTCCAGGGCAGCGACTCAAACCTTTGGTGAATTGGAATCGTGAAAACTCCAAGAATGAATATTCCTTTTCCATCGGTCTGGAAATAGCTGCCGTGGCATCAAAGACAGGTGACTTCAAATTAGCGTTGAGTACTCTTGATGCTCTAATGATGAAACTGGTCGATTTGAAACAAGACAAACAGAGTCAGGAAGCGGCAGAACAAGTCATTTCAGCACGCGCTTTGCTTTATCGCCGTTTAGGTATGAAAAGTCGGCTTGAGAATCTGCTTGAGTCAGTCAATGCACGACCTGCCCACATTGCTTCTGCATCCGCACTTGCAGAGGCGAGAGTGACCGTGGGCGCCTGGAATAACCGTCCGTTGGAGAACATGCAGTGTGGTTTAGTGGCGCACAACGTCGTGGCCGCGCTGCGCGGCCAGAGCCTAATTAGCCGTTATGATCCTGATGAACGCCCGGAAGACGGTCAGGCCGCCACTTGGGGCATTGATATGTCCAAGGAACGTGAAGCTGAACTTGTGGCGTACGGTTTAAGTGCCACGACATTGCTGGCGCGTATTGAAAAGACCAATCCCGGCTGGCGCTGGGTGAAGAGGAAAAGTGGCACTTCTGTCCCTTCGCCAAGCATCGCCCATCTTGAGTTTGGAGTTCGTGTCGGGCATTACACGCCCGTGGTCGAGGCTGAGGCTGATCGAGTCAGGCTGGATGATCTGTACCTTCAGGCCACAGGGTGGATTGAGGCGGATGTTTTTGCGGATCAGTGCAGCGGCTATTTTCTTGTTCCATCCGGGATGGAGTTGGGGCCTGAATTTGATCTGGCATCAGGGCAGGAGCTGGAGGCCGTCTTTGGGCGTGGCAGTTGCCCGAATTTTCGTGATGCAGAAGGCAGCGGCGATGAATGTAAGCCGGGGTGTGGTGGTATGGCGGTACCGGCATTCGATACCTATTTGGCCTTTCTGCGACTTTATGATGATCCGCTACCCTACAAACCATTGTTTGGTCCGGCTGTGGATCTCATGATTCAGTATGGCCATCGAGACTTTACCGATGACAATATCTTGTCCGACACTGGCAACCTAGGACCCAACTGGAAACATGGACTCATGTCTTACATTCGGGCTGAGGATGGCACAGTGCTTTCTGCTACGTCAACGGCGGATGTCAGGTGGATCAATGGTGCCTCTTTTAACACATACGACAAGAGCGGCGCGGTCTATGTTGCCAAGTATCAAGAGCGCCCAGGGTTGTACTGGCAAGTAGCTCCTTCTGGCTTCATCTTGAAATTCAGTGATGGCGGCAAGCTCGAATTCACTCAACCCAACATTACAGGTGCGCCGACTCGGTATTACCTCACTAAGATCACCGATGCTTTCGGGCTGGCTGTCACAATCACTTACATTCAAGACGGCAGCAACCGCATCAACTATGTGACGGATGCGGCGGGGACGGTCACCAAGTTCTTGTATCAGGGTGCTGGCACTGGCCTCAAGATCGCTCATATGGTGACAGAGTATGACACTGCCACATTTCCTGTAACGCCTCAGCCAGCCGCGGCAGCGGTCACGCTGATACTGGCAGCCCATCGTCACGCTGACTTTAGCTATGATCCGGAAGGGCGCCTCCAGTCCATTACGGATTGCATCGGCCTCGTTTCGTCCTTCACTTATGATGACTTTGATCTTGAAGCGGTGAACAAGCTTACCACGCCCTACGGTGACACAACCTTCGAGTACACTGGCTATCCATCACAGTCATCGGGAACTAGTTGGGCGCTCTCATCCAGAGACCCCGCTGGTCTTGTGCGTAGAATAGAGTCTAAATATCACGATTCCCTTACGTCTTTTGGCAGCGGCAATAATAAAGAGGTGCGGCCAGTTCCAGAAGATGGTACCAACACGCTGAAAATCCCGGTCGGCAGCACAGACGTGACCTTTCTTTCCAAGTATAGTAGTGCCTCAGAGCATAATCACGTGACCCTGGAGTGGAACGCCAAGCAATGGCGTGAGTATGAGAAGGCGGCGGCGGCGGCGAATCCGCCGTATTCTCCTGATATCGACCCACGTAAGTATGCCCAAGTGACACTTTGGGCTATGAATGGCTCACAAAGCCAGACGATTAGTGTGCCGTTGGCCCGAAAAGTGCCGGGGCAATCGGCGGAATTCTACAATATCAAGGATCAGACGGATGCCTTCTATTCAGGGACCAGTCGCTTGACGACTTCAAGCAGCCAAGCTGGGAAAACCGCGCGCCGTGTCGAAGGTTCTGATGTTGGCGCAAGCCCTGTCTGGTCCGTGACCCAGCAGACATACGGCACTACAGGCCGGTCCGCTGAATACACTGATGAGTTGGGTCGAAAATTCCGTTATACCTATGCCACGAACAATCAGGATGTGCTGGCGATCCAGTCTGTTGTTGGAGCAGCAGCAACCAACATCTACACCTTCAGCAACTATGCGGGCGGTATCGCCAAGACGGTGACGCACGCTAGTGGCGTGGCTCAGGATATTTTTCAGATGAATAGCAAGGCCCAGCCTGAGATCATTCAAATCAAGAACGGTACGACTATTCTTCAAAAATATAAACTCACGTATGATACAGACGGTGTCGGCGGCATCGACGGACTGCCCGGTTATCTGGTCAAGGTGGAGAAGATGGACCCCCTCATTGCTGCCAACTGGGTGATAGTCGATCAGGCAACGTATGATTCCCTGGGACGAGTGGCCACACACACGGACGCCGCCGGTTATGTGCGAGTGTTTCAGTACGATGACATGGACCGCGTGACGCAAATCACTCACACGAACAACCTGATCAATGGCGCTGCCAGCACGGAACAGTTCGTCTATTACTTGCTAGATCAGCAGAGCGTGAAGGACAGGGCTGGACTCTGGACGCACACGATTCACGACAAGGTCAGAAGACCCATCCTGAACATTGATCCGGCCAACCAAACAACCCGCTATGAGTGGTGCAGTTGCGGCAGTCTCAGCAAGCTGATCGATCCAGCAGGCCGCGTGACTGAGTGGAAGCGTGACATCATGGGCCGTGTCACCGAGAAGATCATGCCTGACGGTGTGACCAAGACCACTTACACTTATGAGGATCTCAGCGGTCGTTTAAAGACGGTCAAGCGGCCCAAGGATCAAGGGACCGGCTTTGTCACCGTCACTTTTTATTACAACAAGGATGGCTCCCTGAAAAAGCAGGACTACACCGACTTGGACACCCCTGACATCATTTACCATTACACAGCGGCGGTGGGCAGTGGTGCGGTTGATCCGCTGGGGCGTCTGACCTTTGTGGAGGAAGTGGTCACCACTCCAGGAAGCCCTCCCACCGTGGTGACCAGTCTGTCACACAAACTTAACTATCGTGTCCTGACGGCGGGCACTGATGGGGCAGGGCAGCTTGAGTATGATGACGGTCCTTTCACCAATGACCGGGTGCAGAACGTCTATGATTTGATGGATCGTGTGAGCACGGAGAAACTGATCTATGACGCAGCTGTGACCACGTTGCGCTCTGAGGCCTACACTTGGGATAATCTGGGCAGGCTGAAGACTGTCATCAACGATCTTGGCGGTGCTACGGCCTATGCTTTCGGTTACAACACGCTTCTGGACCGGCCAGACACCCTGACCGGTCCCAATACCATGTCCAGCGCCTTCAGCTACAAGGCTGATTCTGCCGGTGCCAGCGCACGCAGTCTCGGTGCCATCACCCACAGTCGGAATGCCACACTTCTCGCGGGTCACACTTATGGTTATGATCCGGCGGGAAGGCTAAGCACCTGGGATCGCTCGGGGGTCGATCTGCCCGGCATCCGCCGCGCCTTCTCACACAATCTCAAGGATGAACTGATGCAGGAGCAGACCCTCGACACGACAACCAATGCCGCGATTGACGGCTCGACCTGGGGCCTGGATGATGGCGGTAACTGGAAGTCCCGCACTCGGCTGAACAGTGGTGTGCTACAAACCCGCACTTATGATTTAGCGAAGATGAACCGTCTCACCCAGATCGGTGGTAACGGCACGACGGTCATTGAGGGCACGCTTAACGAGTTTGCCCAGGTCACGGTCACGCCGAATGCGGGCGCAGCGCAGACAGCCTCTGTCATTCGTGATCCTGCGGGTACGGGCTATCGCTACCGGGCGGAGATTTCAGTCGCCCAGGGAACCAACACCGTGGCCATCTCCGCCACCGACCAGAGCAGTCTGACCACGAACCATAGCTGGCAGTTCACGGTGCCCGCTCTGAGCCGCAGCCTGACCTATGATGCCAATGGCAACACGCTGAACGACGGCCTGCGCAGCTATACCTGGGATGCCAAGGACCGCCTGCGCACAGTGACGAAGGGCGCCACCACCTGGAAGTGGGACTACGATTACCTGGACCGGCGGATCCGCGAGTATGAAAACAACGTCCTGACCAAGCTCTACATCTGGAGCGGCACGCAGCTCATCCAGCAGCGAAGTGTAAGCAGCCCGGCGAATTACACGGCTGGGGGCACCGTCACGCGCACGTATTACGACGGCGGCTGGCTGGAAGGGTATGGTGCCGCCGCGCCGAAGTATTTTACCACGAAGGATCATCTGGGCAGCATCCATCAGGTGGTGGACGTGAATGGCAAGCTGCGCGCCCGGCACGAATACGATGCCTATGGTGCGCAGGTCGCGCCGGTGGCCGCCCCGCCGAAGCAGTCGAATCTCCAGGTCTGGCTGCGGGCTGATACGGGCGTATTCACGGATGGGTCCAACAACGTGACGGAATGGCGGAACTGGGGCTATGCCAACAACAACAGTGCCGTCGCCCCGGTGGCTGCCGCGCGGCCTGTCCTAGTGGCGAACACGCTCAATGGCAGGCCAGTGATTCGATTTGATGGCAGCAATGACGTGCTCGAAGCGTTCTCAGGCACCAACAGCCTGACGGGTGACGTGACGGTCTTTGTCGTCCACAGGCGCAGTGCCGCCACGAGTGATGCCTCACCGATGAGTTTTGCCGCGCCTGCGACGCTGGGCACCAACAATCCGGCATCTGAGAGCAGCCTTTCCCTAGCCTGGCGCAATGCCTGGAACTCCCCCAGCCAGACGCTGACCTCGGGCTTTGGTGTCTCGCCAAACAGCGCGTCGGCCTGGACCGGCCCGCGGGTGGACACCGCGCCGGATGCGGTCGGTGACTGGCAGATCAGTACGCTGGTGAAAGCGGGCACGGAGCCAGTGGACTTGGATCATGCATGGGAATATGGCAGCCAGTTCCGCAGTGATGTGACGGTGAGAAATCAGAGCGGCAGCCACCTGCGGCAGAACACCAAGAACAACTTCACGCAGACGTATTATTATTCAGCCTATACCTATGCCCTGGGCCGCCGCACGGTGGACAGCACGGGGACGGGCCAGGGGTTCCTGCAAGGTGACATCGCGGAGGTGCTGATCTATCAAGGGGCGCTGAGTGGGGATGAGCAGCAGCAGGTGGAAGAGTATCTGGGCCTCAGGCACGGACTCACGCAGGACAAACCCAGCGACATGCGCTACACCGGGCACCTGTGGCATGAAGGCAGCGGCCTGAATCTGGCGCTCTACCGTGCATATGATGCGGAGCTGGGGAGATGGATCAGCGAAGACCCGATTGGCGAAGAAGGCGGATTGAACCTTTATGGGTATGTGGGGAACTCGCCAGTCATGGCGGTAGATTTGCTGGGGTTACGCCCCCTTACGGAGTGTGAGAAAAAGTGGCTGGCTCCTTACATTCCCAAAGTCGATTTAGATAATGCCGATCTCTTACTCGACAGAGGTAGAATAGAGATGATGGGAGTACGAGCTAGAACTATAGGAAACCGAATTAAAGTAAGAGCCGGAGAGTATAATTCGAAAAGTCCATCTGGTTTAGCTTTATTGGCGCATGAATTATATCATGTAGGACAGTACAGACAAAAAAAGATGTCCAAAGCAAGTTACGTTAATGAAGCCAGGAAAAATGGCTTCGGGCCAAAAAACAAATTCGAAAAACCTGCCTATGAATTAGACATCAGAGTTGAATTGGATTTGTTAAAAAAAGCATTGGAAGGAAAATTCAAAGGATGTCCCTAACTCCAAAAATATTGGTCTTTTTCGCGGCTCTCCTGATTAGTTGCAAGAGTCCAAGTTACCAAGCTTCTCGATTCTTCGATTTGGATGCTGCGGATAGGCTGCGCACATTCAGTAAAATGTCGTTAACAACACAATACCAGATGTATCAGTTTGGGTTCAGTAATACCCATCCGCCAACATTAGAATTGGCAGAACCCATAGCGGATAATGGAATTAGAGTGGTGCCGTTTTTGTTAGACCACTTACTCAGGACTAAAGAAGACAATGAAGTATACGGAATAGCGTTTATTTTTGGGATAATGGATGCTAAAAATATTTTCCATGTGAAAGACGACTTCATAGCAGATAGCATTTTCAAAAATAGGGTTAGCAAAATTGAGGACAATGATATTAAACGACTCTGCTTGAGTGCTGCGGGGGAATGAGCTGCCACTCATTTTATTGGTGACACCGCTACTTTGTCGGTAAGCGTCACGTCTGGAGCTATGACGGTGGGTCACTATCAGTCATAGCTGGCGGCGATGACTGATAGTGACTCCCAATCTATGGCTGGTGTGCCGCTCAAGCGCGATGCGCGTGGTTACGTGAGATCGACTCTCTCGCAGCGTGAAACCGTGATTGCCGAGTTCGCGCGCTCGGGCCTCAGTGGTCCGGCTTTTGCTCGCTTGCGATCCCTTACCAGTGGAGTGGAAGGGGTGGCCGGGGTCAGGTGATTCATATTGCGAGATTCCAGTTTTTAGAACCTATCCGGTAAAATCGAATCCACGAGCCGACCTATGGCATTGGCTGTGGCAACCCACTTGAAAAAAAGAAACCTGGGCAGCCATGTTTTGAGCGTGAATCTTTCCGCTTCCCCAATCGTCATTCCCGCGCATTCTCCGACACGCTCCACTCGGAGTACTCATGGAAGCCGTCAATATTCAATTCGCCCCCGAGACTGGGACTGAGGAGGAGTGGAATGAGGCGTATGCGCGCCTCGCCGACTACTTCCGTTCCTACCAACTGCACAACCGTATCCGGCGCACGCAGCTCATTCTCGAAACGCTGCGCCGTGCGGCGGCAGCTCACAAGCTGGATACAAAACGCACGCCAACGGCGCACAGCATCGAAGAAGCGCGGCGCATGTTGAAGGAATGGCTGGGCGCTATTTACAGCGATATGAATCTCAATGAGTCGCAGCTCGAAGCGGCGGGTAGGCTGGGCTTTCACCTCAGCGGTGGGCCTGCACGTTGGCCGAATTTTTTCCTGGATAAAGATAATCTGTCCCAAGAAATGATGGAGGCTATGCGCTCCGCCATTCGAGCCTCTGGTCCAGGTATGCAGGTCAGTAAGATGACGCCTCGTGATATGGATCTGGGCATCGTTTCTGAAGTGGCTGAGGACACTTTTGACCGACTGGGTCGCCACCCCATCCTACGCTACGCCATCCTCATCAGCATCGTCGGCGCGGTGCTGGGTTATCTTTACCTTTTACTGAGATGAGTGTCATCGGAGCACAGACGGCAAATATCAATGCCACCGCCGGGATGCCGCCACAGCGGATCGCTCGGATGCGGCGTGCCACGTTCTTTTCCTTTGTCGGCCTGGGGACCATCGTCGGCACTTGGCTGATGTATGCCTTCCTTTCTGAGCATGGGATGCGCTGGTCGGAGTGGGCGCTACTGGCGGTGTTTCTGCCACTTTATTACCAACTCAATGTGGGCTTCTGGACCGCGCTCTTCGGTGTGTGGCTGATGAATCGGCCCAAGCCTGACGCGCTAAATTTGTGGCGCACGCTGAAGCCTGAAGATCACGATGCCGAAATCACAGCAAGCACGGCCATCATCATGCCCGTCTTCAATGAAGACGTGACGCGTGTGTTCGAGGGCCTGCGTGCGATCTACCTTTCTCTGGAGCAAACGGGCCACTCGAAGAACTTTGACTTTTTCATTCTGAGTGACTCAAATCAGACGAGCCAGTGGATCGAAGAAGAGACAGCCTGGCTCGAACTCTGCCGTCAGCTCAATGCCTTTGGCCGCATCTTTTATCGCAAGCGCCGCAAGCCGATCAACCGCAAGAGCGGCAACGTCAGCGACTTCTGCCGCCGCTGGGGCAAGCGCTACCGCTACATGCTCGTGCTGGATGCGGACAGCCTCATGTCCGGTAATTTGATCACCAGCATGGCGCGTATCATGGAGAAGAATCCCGGCATCGGCATTCTACAAACTTTCCCCAAACAGATCGGCGCGGAGACACTGCTAGGCCGCGTGATGCAGTTTGCCCAAGCTCTCTATGGCCCGCCCTTCATGGCTGGACTGGACTACTGGCAGTGCGGCGAGGCAAACTTCTGGGGCCACAACGCCATCATCCGCCTGGAGCCTTTCATCAAATACTGCGCCCTGCCTCCGCTGCCCGGCAAAGAACCCTTTGGTGGGCACATCCTCAGCCATGACTTTGTCGAAGCGGCCCTGATGCGCAAAGCTGGTTATGCCGTGAGACTACTCAATACCAATCGCGGTAGCTACGAGGAAGGCCCCCCCACGCTGGTGGACATGCTCAAGCGTGACCGCCGCTGGTGTCAGGGAAACATGCAGCACTTTTGGCTACTCTTTGCCAAAGGCTGGCACCCGATGAGTCGGGTGAATTTTGCCCACGGCATCCTCAGCTACGCGAGCAGTCTGCTGTGGTTCTTGTTCCTCGTTTTCTCGACCTTCCTAGCCGCCACACCGCTGCCGCATGTGGATGCACAAGCGGTGCGCGCTGAGCAGATTTTGCTCGGCGTCACGGCCATGCTCATCTTCCTTCCGAAGCTGACCATCCTGCTGGATGAAATCATCACTGGTCGTTTATTCAAGCCGCTGAAACTGCGCCTACTTACCTTCATCAGCAGCATGGCGGACACCGTGGTCTTCACGCTGATGGCGCCGGTGCTCATGATTTTTCACTCCCAGTTCGTCGTGTACACGGTTCTGGGAAAAGGCGTGCGCTGGGTCACTCAACGCCGCAAACTAGATGGTGGTGTGGACTGGGCTGAAGTGTTCTTCACCTTTTGGGGCGTGAGCGTCATCGCCGTCATCTGGGGCACCATCGGTTGGTTTGTCTCACACAGTTTCTTCCTTTGGTTTTGCCCGATCCTCGTCTCGCTTCTACTAGCTATCCCAGTGGCAATCATGGTATCCGGCAGGCGCTCAGGCTTGCGTTTCGGGCTTTTCCTCACGCCTGAGGAAACTGATCCGCCGAGTGTACTAGCGATGATGAATGACAACCTGACTGAGATCAAAGGCCGCATCCACCTTCCTCCCGAACTCGAAAAACATCACGGCCTGTTGCAGGTCTGTTTGGATCCGTATGTGAATGGCCTGCACGTCAGTCTGCTGCGTCGCCGCAAGAGCATCGACGTCTCACGATCTTACCTTGATGAAATCGCCAAGCGTCTCATCCAACAAGGTCCGCAAGCGCTCAACGCCCAGGAAATCAAGGCCATGATCCATGATACGGAAACGGTGACCGATCTACATTATCGCCTCTGGTCTGCGCGTGATCACGAGCTGGCAGCTTTTTGGGCAACCGCTATCCGACAGTACAATCTCGCAGCCAGCAGTCCCTTTACCCACACACTTGCGCAGCGTGAGCCGGCCTGATTTCACCAGTTCATTTGTTTTCTGTTAGGTGGAAACTGTCACACTTGTGCGTAGTCTGGCTACCAACAAAGTTCATCCCCCCATGGAAAACTCGCCGCCAAAATCGATCGAAAAGGTCACCAATATCACGCTGCCAGTGAATCCATCAACGACGGGTGGTATGCACACGGACAGCGGCATCGACTTTGACCAGACCATCGTGGTCAAAGTGCCCGGCTCCGGCATGACGGTTTTCAATCGCTACAAGCTCCAGCGCATCTTGGGCCGCGGTGGCATGGGCGTGGTGTGGCTGGCGGACGATTTAAAACTGGAGCGCCCCGTGGCACTGAAGTTTCTACCCAGCCTCATCGGACTCGATCCAGCCGCCGTGAAGGAACTCAAAATCGAAACGCGGCGCGGGCTGGAGCTTTCCCACCCGCACATCGTCCGCATCTACGACTTCGTCGATGATGAGGATGCGGCAGCGATCTCCATGGAGTTTGTGGATGGTAAGACGCTCTCCGAAATACGGATGAGTGAAGACAGTGGCGTCTTCTCCACTGAGGCCATTTCGCGTTGGCTTCTCGGCATCTGTGACGCGCTTGATTACGCCCACTTTCAAAGGAAGCTAGTTCATCGCGACTTGAAGCCAGCCAACATCATGATCGCTGGCACAGACATGGTGGCCAAGATCGCCGACTTTGGCATCGCCCGCAGTCTATCAGACACCATGAGCCGCCTCTCTGCGGCCAACATGGGGACCAGCGGCACGCTCCCTTACATGAGTCCGCAGCAGGCCATGGGAGAGCGCCCAGTGCCGACGGATGATGTCTATTCTCTCGGAGCCACACTCTTTGAACTTCTGGCCGGGAAGCCGCCCTTTTACCGTGGTGACCTGCCCATGCAAATCCGGTCCAAGATCGCCCCAAGCATCATGGAACATCGCCTGGAACTGGAAATCAAGGCCACCGAAATCGTGCCTAAACTCTGGGAAGATGCCATCGCCGCGTGTCTGAATAAAGACCCCCATTTGCGCCCATCCTGTGCCGGAGAGCTGGCTGAAATGCTTGGACTGAAGCCAAGCACATCAAGCGCACGCACGGTGCCACTTGCGGCAGCAACAACTACGAAGACAACCAAACAAACGCCACCTTGGCTCGCGCTTGCCACAGCCGTGGCAGTACTCGGCAGCGGTGCCGCCTGGTATCTGAATACTCAGAAAACACCGCCAACCAAAGATGTCGCAAAGGCCGCCGTAGCTGAAGTAAGCACGATCAAACCAGCGCCAAAGAAAATCCCCGTCCCACAGGCAGCGGCAGAGGCCAAACCAGCACCAGAACCTGAAATCGCCAAGCCTGCTGCCACGCTCACGGCGGCAGCGCCCATTTCAGCTCCTGCTCCTGCTCCTGCCACCACAGCCATGCCAGCGCCAGAGTCCCCAGCGCCAAATCCAGTCGTACCGACAACGGCTGTGGCTGCGGCATCAGGTGCAGTCATGCCGATACCAGCCGCACCGAGCGCTGCCGCGATTCCCGCTGTACCACTATCCAGCACGGCCCTCGTACCACTCCCTGGTGCAGCAGCAATGCCGCCACCAGACGTCGAAACTTTCCCCCTGCCTGCGGGCACGATTTTATCACCTGAAGTCGCAGCCCAAGTCAAAACGCAGCCGCTTGTCACTGATCCGCCCACAGGGTTCTGGACGGTCGAGCAAATGTTCCCCACACCGCCATTTGCCAGCTACTCAGCCACGGGTAAGCGCTACTTACTTTTCCGCACCCAAACCTTGCTCAAGGAGAAAGGCCTCTACAGCTCCACCATCGATGGCAAAGAGGGCAAAGGCACCCATACGGGCATACAGGTCTTCCAGGCCAAGAGTGGCCTGCGCGCCACCGGGATGCTCGATGTGCCAACGCTAGCAGCACTCCAACTTTCTACGGAGATCGACAACTCTGCTTGGTCGCCACCCTCAGAATCACGGAATTCCGGGCGCTCCTCAAATAGCAGCCGTCAGCCGAAAGATGAGCCAAACTTTTTTGAGCGCACTGGCGGTAAAATCAAAGGACTATTCAGCAAGTAGGCCGGAAAACAAAACATCCTGCCCGATCACTCAGGCAGGATGCTTTCTGGGAACGAAACTAGCGCAGGCTATTTACGGCCCTTGGCCTTCTTAGCAGCCTTTTTAACAGGAGCCGCTTTCTTGGCAGGAACAGCCTTCTTGACCGCCTTCTTGGCTGGAGCAGCAATCCTGTCGGCCTTCTTGGTCCGAGTAAGCTTCACTGCTTTGCCGGCTTTTTTCTTCGGCTTATCAGCAAGCGGCACCTTGGCCTTGATGATACCAGCGACACCACCTTCACGCTTCAAGCGCTCAAGCAGCAGATCTTCACGGAAGGAGATCGCCTCAGCTAGCACCTTGTCGTGATCTTCCTTCGTATAGCGATACACGCGTGAGACGGTCTTACCTTTTTCAGCGCGGACAGACACGGCGATCAAGCGTGTGGTTTTGCCTTTGGCTGTCTTGTATTTGCGGTAGGAGATACCCACATGACCACTCTTGTTTTTAGCATTCGTGGTGTGAGCGATACGGCTTGCTTCAAGGGGCGGCATTTCAGCAAGCATCCCGTCACGGTAAGCGCGCGCTTTCTTTTGTGAACCTTTGATCCCGCCAAAGAGGCTGTCAGAAAAGTGCTTGGTGTGTAGAGAACCGTCGCGTGAAATACAGACCTGGAAGCCGTGTGTTTGCTTGATCGCATCCGGGCGGGTGTCGATACGCTTAATGTTACGTTCAGAGAGTGGGTTGGATCGGCGGCGCATGGATTTGTTGTTACGAAAGGGCGTGGATAGTGGATGTATCAGGAATGTGCGCAACCTGAAAGTGTGGTTCTAACCACATGATCAGAATTGGCGTTCGTTAGTATCTGTTTTCGATCATAACGTTCATTGCTCTTCTGCAGCTAATCGCGCAGCCTCACGTTTGAGGATACGTCCTACACGATGCTTGGCCAGGTACACCTGCGCCGCATTCACGCCGAGTTCCTTTTTCACTCGTTCTGGCGACCAGCCCTTCAGGACGTAGCAAGAAAAAATCTGAAATTGGCGTGGTGACACCTGTGTGCGGACACGCCGCAGGGCGATGTCCATGACCTTGTCCTGCCATTCCTTGTCCCAGAGTTTTTCCAGCGCCATCCCGTTCGGATCAGCACAGCGGTCGATCGGCGCTGTGCGGCGCTCGTCGGTCTCATCCGCATACAGATTCGCTTCACGGCTCTGCTGCTTTTTGCGGCGGCGGAACTGGTCCAAAATACGCCAGCGCGCCTGATTGAGCAGGAAGGATTTAAAGGAGCCCAGGCTCGTGTCGAACTTCTTCTTTTGCAGGTTCTTCGCCACGCCGATGAAGGTCTCCTGCACCACATCATTCGACTCGTCATCACTCAGCCCAGACTTACGGGCGACATGGAAAACAAAGCCGGAGTAGATGCGGTAAAACTCATCCCAGCTCGACCAGTCGGACCAGTTGTCCAAGCGTTCGATCAAGGTCTTACGTGTCGGGATGCCGCCTGAGGCCTCCTTCACGATGTCATCTGGTATATCTTTGGGGATGTCGTCATCCATGAGGGGAGCAGTCTATGAGGTGGCTTGATCGTGGCAAGGGGAGAAGTGAGCGGTTACTTCTCAGCCAGCAGAAATTTCTTCGCCGCTTCCAAGTGCGCCTTCTGCTCCGCAGGCAGCTCGGGATACTTCAACTTCATGCTCTGCATCTCGTGCAGGATCGCCGCGCTCACAATGAGGCGCATGTTCTTCTTGTCGTCAGCCGGGACGACATACCAGGGGCAGTCCTCCGTGCCCGTGGTGTGGATCGCATCCTCATAGGCGTGCTGATATTCCTTCCAAAAACCACGCTCCTTCACATCGCCCTCTTCGAACTTCCAGTTCTTGCTTGGCGTGTCGATCCGCGCCAGGAAGCGCTTCTTCTGCTCCTCTTTCGACACATGGAGAAAGAACTTCACGATGCGGATGCCATTGCGGTGGCTGTAGGCCTCAAAGTTGCGGATGTCCTTCAACCGATCTGCAAAAAGCTTATCGACATTTTTCGTCGTCTTCGCCGGCAGTCTTTGGATCTTCGTCACGATCTCCGGGTGTACCCGGCAGACCAGCACCTCCTCATAGTAGCTGCGATTGAAAATGCCGATCCGTCCACGCGGCGGCATCACCCTGGAAGTGCGCCAGAGAAAATCGTGATCCAGTTCATCATCCGTGGGTCGCTTGAAAGCATAGCACTCCACACCCTGCGTATTCACCCCGCTCATCACATGCTTGATCGTGCTGTCCTTCCCCGCCGCATCCATCGCTTGAAAAATCAGCAGCAGCCCCTGCCGATCCTGTGCATACATCTTCTGCTGCAAGTCATCGATCTCGATTCTGAATTGACCGATCAACTCCTCATAGTGCGCATCATCGCGGTGAAATTTGTTCCCCTTCGTCTTCGCCTTGGCGATTCGGAAAGGTTTGCCATCAGGCACACGGAAGTCGTCGAGTTCGATCTTGAGTTTCATGAGAGATAAAGAATGCCCCGCATCGTGCAGGATGGCAGCCATTCATGAAACACATTTCGTCCATGAAGTGGTGGCGATTGTCTGAAAGCTTCCTCAATAAAAACTGCCAAAGACCGGAGGAATCTCACGCACAACCGTCCGCAGGCTCATGCCTTGGCGGCGAAATTCTTCATCAAGCGCACGGTCTTCTGTGGCGGGTGAGGCTAGAACACGCTCCACATGAGGTCGATAAGTTTCAGCGAATCGCTCCCGGTGTGGATGTCGCTCATCCTGCCAGTGCGCGAGCAGACGCTGCCTAACACCGAACCGCCTCCACAGCAGCCGCCCATAGTATAGGCGGCTGACATCATGAACAGCCGTGTAAGGGCCAAGGACCGGATGTTGGATGGTAGTCATGAAGCGCACGAGCCTACACTAGGCCTAACTCCTCTGCATACTTCTTGTGAGCCAGATCTCGGGCTTCGCCGCGCTTCATTTTCGCGGTGATTAGATCCGTCGCAGCAGGGACGGTCACCGTCAGATGGCTGTAAATTTGGCAAGGCGCACGATCTTCCCAGCCAGCAGGAAACTCACGCAACACGTCAGGCGGCATCAGATTCACATGCCAGCCATGCGTCTGCTCAAACTCGCTGCCGATCAATGCGTCGTAAGCCAGCTCAGCCACGGCATCGCTGTCCGTCACCGGGTCCACATCCATGCTGTTCTCCGGCAAAGGATCATCTCGGCCGATTCGGGCCGCGTGCCAAAGCAGTCCGGCAGAGCCGATGAGAATCATTGAGGCCGGTTCCTGCAATTTGGCTCCCCACTCATGGAGCCAGTCAGTAACCTGTTGCGGATAGCGGAGTTCTCGTCTGGGCATGAGTCGAGGCTAAAACAAAAAGGAGGCTGTTGCCAGCCTCCTTTGGGGAGTTTGAGGTAGAAGCCGGGTTGAAAACCCCGGCCTACATTCATGCCAGCGCTTTCGCGACAGCGTCGGCGGTGATGCCGAGTTCTTTGAAGACGGTGTTGCCGGGGGCGCTGATGCCGAAGCGGTCGATGCCGATGATCTGACCCTGGGTGCCGACGTATTTCCACCAGAGGCCGGAAACGCCGGCTTCGATGGCGATGCGCTTGGTGCAGGCGGCAGGGAGGACGGACTCGCGATACGCGGCGTCTTGACGATCAAAGCGCTCGAAGCATGGAAGGCTGACGACGCGGACGCCGGGCTTGCCTTTGGCTCCTTCGACGGCCCACTGAACTTCAGAACCAGTGGCGATGACGATGGCTTCGAGAGGTGCGGTTTCCTTCACGAGGACATAACCACCTTTGAGCGTGCCTTCACGACGAGTCGCGGCGCTGGCTCCACCTTGATGAGGCAGATCCTGACGACTGAGAGCGAGGAGTGTAGGGCCATCAGCACGGCTGAAGGCAGCGGCAAAGGCGGCTGCGGCTTCTTCGGCATCGCCAGGGCGGATGACGTCGAGATTCGGAATGACGCGGAGACCGCTGACGGTTTCGACAGGCTGATGAGTCGGGCCATCTTCACCGACGCCGACCGAGTCGTGCGTGAAGATGTAAGTCACGGGCAGCTTAGCCAATGCGGCCAGGCGGATGCTCGGGCGGCAGTAGTCGGCAAATACGAGGAAGGTTGCGCAACTGCCGAGGAAGAGGCCGTCATAGGCGATACCGTTGCAGATAGCTCCCATCGCATGTTCACGGATGCCGAACCAAATGTTGCGACCCGTGCGGTTGCTGGCGCTGAAATCACCACCGCCAGTGATGTAGTTCTTGGTGGAACCAAAAAGGTCGGCGCTGCCAGTGATGAGATTTGGCACGGCTTTAGCCAGATGATTGAGGATCTCGCCGCCGCTGTTGCGCGTGGCGGCTTTGCCTTCTGATGGATACTCAGGGATGAC
>JBEBGU010000257.1:0-5996 GCA_040081325.1 Prosthecobacter sp. | reverse complement strand
CACACCATCACGACTCACCACCGTCGCTGGTTGATCATCCAACGTCACGGCTTGAGGCCAGCACTGAGCATCGCCAGGAAGCGCGGCCCATTCGTGACCACGGGCATCAACAGTGAAAACAAAGTTGCCTCCCGCTGCCTGCGCCTGGATCTCTACTGGCGAATACCACAGCGGCAGCAACTGCGCCGGATTGTTGAACGGCGTGGGCTTTCCATCGTGCTTGGTGACATCCCAGGTGGCCCAGGTTTTCCAGTCATCGAGCAGTTTCGGCAACTGGTCGCGGGCTTGGATTGGAAGAAGCACAACAGTCAGCAGGGCGGCGTAGAGCGAATGCGTTTTCATAGCGTGCCCAAGCTATCAAGCCTGCGCGCGATATGGGAACACCAAATGTGGTTTGGCGGACGATTTTACAATCAGCCGACAATCCGAGTTAGAAAACTCGTTCGGCTTTTCAGCGTTCGCCGACGATCAGGAAATTATTAAACGGTGTGCCGCCCCACATGGGTTCGATGCGGACGCGCAGGCCTGCGGCTTCAAGCACTCGGCGAAACTGCGGTGCGTCGGGGTAGCAGGTGGGGCCGGCTTTCATCCACAGGCAGAGCTTGGCAAAATAGTCGCAGAGCACGGTGATGCGGAAGCGCCAGGTGTTATCGCGCAGGCCAGAGCGGATGACTAGCTTGGCACCCGGAGCCACTCGTTTGGCGGCTGCGGTGAGTAGGGTGTCCTGCTCGGACTCGGTGAAAAATTGCAGGATGTCGAGGATGACGACATGACCGCTGAACTCGGGCACGGCTGTGCGTGCATCCCCGGCGGTGAAGCTGAGCTGCGTGTGGCCTGCCAACGCGGCCATGTGTTTGGCGGCGGTGATCTTGCGTTCGTCATAGTCAAAGCCAGTGACAGGAACGGTGTGACCACAGGCACGGATGTAATGAGAAAGCAGGCCGATGCCGCAGCCGATGTCGAGCAGCGGCGCTGTGCTGCCAGCGATCTCACGCATCACGGCACCATACACGGGGTCACTGCGTAGCTTGGCTCGGGTGTAGTCGCGGTCCCAGCGCCGCTTGCAAAGACGGGCGATTTTCTCCAGAGCCGCAGTGCTGGGAGTTGGCACGTTTGGGGTCATGGTTTCAGCGGGTTGCGAGGGCGCAGAAGTAGGCGCGGGATGCGCCAGAGAAAGCCGATGAGCAAGCGCGCATGCATCCATGTCAGTAAGACGTTGTCGCGGAAATAACGGAACTGCGACACGCCGCCTTCCTCGGTCGTGAGGTAGCGCACCTTCGTCGGCACGGCGAGCATCGGCACGGCCTGCCAGGCGAGGCGCACGGAGATCTCGGTGTCGTAATCAAAGCGGCGTGCCCAGCGTGTGCCGCGAAAGGCATCGATCAGCGGTTTGACGGGATACAGTCTCATGCCAAAGAGAGAATCAGGAATGCCCCAGCCGAGTGTTTCGATGTTCGTCCAACCGTTGGAAATTTTACGCCCCTGCACGCGCAGTTGAGGTGCTTCGGGGCCGAAGATGGGGTAGCCCATCAGAGCGGCTTCAGGGTGCTCTTTGGCCAGTGTGAGGAAGTGCGGAATGTCTTCGGCGGGATGCTGACCATCGGCATCTATCGTCAGTACATGAGTGAAGCCTGCGCTACGAGCGAGGCGTGCGCCAAAGAGCACGGCGGCACCTTTGCCACTGTTTTCTGGCAGTGACAGCACGCGCAGTCCGGCATGGGCTGTGAGCAGTGGCTTTAGCAAAGCTTCGCTGCCATCTGTGCTGCCATCCATGACGACCCACACCTCGGGCCACTGGGCCAGCACTTCTGCCACCGTGCGCGGGAGGATGCGTCCGGTGTTGTAGCTGGGGATGAGGACCAGTGGCTTCATTGAGGGGGGCGCGCATGGTGGAAAGGATTCTCTCCCTGTCCATCAAAGCTCACGTCTCGGTGAAGGTTCATGTGACTGCATCGCGCATTTGCCGTGGCAGCACAGCCGCGTAGTCTCCGCGCCCCAATCATGCCGCTACCCAATCACCGCCGTCAGCAACGCCGTCCCGCGCCGCCACCCGCAGCCCTTGTGTCTCTGGCTGTGATCGTGAGTGAGGCTGAGCAATGGCGTAGTGCGCAGAATGGTAAGCCAGGGCGTGGTGCCCTGCGTGACTACTGGCGTGCGCAGGATACCAAGCATGGCGCGCGCCCCGATTATCAACTGTGGCGGCATACGCAATGCGCCGACTCGCCGCCAGAGCGCAGGCAGGATGTGACGCAGCTCGCAGTGCAGGCGCTTCGTGCCAAGGATGCCGAGATGAGCTTCGCCGCTTTGGTACTGGTGCTCGGCTGGTTGATCGAGGGTGAGCGCGGTGATTCGGGAAACCGTCTAAAGCCGGTGCTCCAAGCGGAGATGAAGAGGCACACGCATGAACTGGTGCTGTGGCTCGGCGCTGTGGTGATGGGAGACGAGCCTGCCGGATTGCTGCAAAAACTGAGCGCGATCTTTTCTAAAATAGAACCCGGCTGGAAACTCGGGCGTGCGGTGAATCTGCGCTTTTTGGTAGAGGAAAAAAGTCTGCCCGTGGCTGTAAGCAAACTGACTCGCTGGCTGCTGATCGCGCTGCGGCGTCTTGTGTCTAAGAGTGATCCGTCCGATCAGTCCGATCTTCTGAAAAACACCGCCGCTTGGCAGATGACTGTCTGGCGGCTCCAGCATGAGGCGGGAGCGCCAAATGCGGTCCAGGTGGAACTGCTGCTGGATGCTGCCGCCACTCTGCGCTGCGCGGGGCAGATGCATGAAGCCGTGCGGCTCATTTGCTTGGCTCTGCATCTGCTGCCAGAGCGCGCACCTGCGCCGCTAGTGCAGCGCTGTCGTGTGGCCGCGTGGACCTTGGCCGAGGCTGGACTGGCGGCCCCGATCGGCTTGGGTGTTTCGCTTGATGATCTGCCTTTTCCTGGTGAACCAGCGTCGAGTGAAAAGGGGCAGGAAGCTACGCTCTTGTTCCAAGACGACGCCGATCTTTTCCAGCAACGTTTGAAGCTTGAGGTGACTGAAGACGCGGACTGGCAGAGGCTACGCGCTGCCGGTGTCGTTTTGAATCATCCTCTGGCGGCTCTGGCCTGGATCGGGAAGAAGGCACAGTCGTATGCGCTCAAGAAGCAGCATGATTTGCTGCAAGCCGCCGCAAGACTCGCGACACGGAATCATTCGTTAGTCACGCTCGGTCGTATTCTTGCGGAGTCGCCAGAGTCAGCAGCGCAGGTGATGGCCTATGCGAGCAACCTCCGTGAGTCACAGCGCCGGATGCCAGTACTGCGTGATTCTGAGTGCGGCCATTCCATGGCGACATGTCTTTCCATCGCCTGGGGCAGGCTGGAGGCTGATGCGATACGCGATGAGGAAATGATCTACATGCTGCATGAAACGCTTTTGGATCGTGAGGTCACCGTCTCTCGCTGTCTTCCCACAGAGCTGCGTTTGCTGGCGTTGCGGCATCTGCATGGTCGTCGTTCGCCATCGCCTCTCGTCGAGGCAGTAGCAGCCGATCCGCGTTTGATGCAGCAACTCGAACATCAGCGTGCAGTGGAGCTATGGTCACTGGCTTCTGAGATTCGTGAGCGTCAAGAACTGGCCAACACCGTCTGGGTCAGTGTGGTGATGAAGGGCGAGCTGTCCTCTGGCAGATACAGCTGGATCGTGCAGAGCAGCGCAGGCCGTCAGATGCAGCAGGGACGTTTGCGTTTCGGCGCAGCGGGTGAGGCGCTTGATCTAAAACCGCTGATGCAAGAGATCGCCCAAGCCGTGTCACAGCTCGGTGCTTCGGCTGAGTTTGTTTTGCTCGCTGCGGATGCGGCATTGTCTAATCAACCCTGGCATCAGCACCTGCACACGACGGTGAGTTTCATCCCAAGCTGGGAGTGGGCCTTCCGCGCGCTGCGCGATTCAGAGAAGCCGAAGGACGTGGTCTTTGAAGTGCTCACGCCGATTGAAAGCACCGCGACTGTCGCAGCACCTGCAACCGGTCCGCTATCACAAGCCTGTCTTCTTTTGCCCGGCAGCGAAAGCACTGATGCCAATACACGCTGGACCGTTTTAGGCACGGCTGAAACACGCCGTTCGTTGAGCCTCGGCACGCATCCCGTCATCCTCAGTGAGGCACCGCTAAAGCGGGGTGACATCAAGCAAGATCTGACGCGACTCAGCTTGGCCCAGGCAAGCCGTCTCGTGCTAGTTTCTGAGCGCCCGCTTACCGCTTCGGATCGCGAGACCTTTGAGCCGTCGATGCTTTCGACTGATGCAAAGATCACGCTATCTGCGCGTGTGAAAGCACTGAGCGCCGACTCCTGGCGAGTCAGCGGGCTGCCTTGGTGATCGCTAGCTTTGCTAGCTCGTCTTGAGCAAGTTGGCGTGCTTTGGGCTGATCAAACTTGGGGTCACTTGCGGCCTCGAAATCGGCTTTGGCACTTTCTAGATCACCGAGAGTGAGATGGGTTCGGCCTCGATTGTAGAGAATGTAGGCATCATCCGGCGCTAGGACTTGGGCTTCATTAAAGGCGTCCAAAGCATCATCCGCGAGACCTAGCTCAAGGAGCGCATCACCACGCCGATTCTGTGCTTTGGCGAGCAGTTCGTTAAAGCGCGGATGACTGCGTGGTAAGCACTCGGGAAGTAGCGTGATGAGTTGCTCACATATCTGACGTTTCTCGATGGCTTGAGCGGCGCTGATATGGGGCTTTTTCAGTGCTTCTTTAACTTCTTCTAGCAGTGCTGAAATTGGCTCGGCGTATTGCGTGTTCACGCCTTCGATCTTGGCTCGCAGGCTGAGTGAGGTCAGTGCTTCGGTGGATTTGCCAGTGCTGATAAGCTTGTTGATTGCGGCCAGAGTGGGTGTGGTCACGGCTTCCGCTTTTGTCATGACTGGTGTAGGCTCGGCGCTCGCTACTGGGCCTGCGAGGTAGATGTCTTCACCGACGAGGCGCGAGTATTCGGCGGGTATTTGTTTGCCTCCTGAGACTTCGAGTACGCCTGCACGAGTGCGTTTGAAAACTTGTTCGATAGTCAGCCCTGGAGTCTTCAGATGCTTCAAGAGTTCACCTGTGTAGAGGCCGTTGGCGTCGTTTCCATCCAGCGCGATTTGGCCTGCGTCAGTGGCGAAAGCGATGAGTGAACCTGCGGGCGGTGTCATCTCGGTGAGTCCGCCTGTATCTGCGGCATCGCGCGTGCGGCCTGTGCGCGAGAGTGCTGTGGTGCGGCAGGCATCGAGTATGATGAGATTGCAGCCAGCGCCGGCGGTTTTCATGTCGGCTACTGCTTGCTCGACATTTAGCAAACGTGTCTCGGCAAGCATCCGCAGCGTCACATCATCAGCGGCTTGAGCGTTGAAGCCGGACTTGATTGGCACGAGATAATTGGCCCCGCCGATGCTAAGCCCATGGCCTGCATAATAAAACAGCGCGACTTCTTTTCCCTCTAGCGTGGCGCGAAATTCGAGCACGGCTTTGATGAGTTGATCACGGTTTAAGTTATGCCGTTCGATGACTTGAAACCCGAGGCTACGCAAAGTGAGAGCGACGGCTTTAGCGTCGCTCGCTGTATTTTTAAGAGGCCCTGCTTCAGCCTCATAGTGGGCATTGCCGACAACCAGCGCCGTGCGTGTCGCAGGCTCAGCGCTGGCTGCGAGATAGCTGCTGGTCAAGCTCAGCGTGAGTAGGGCGATGTGGAGTCGCATGATGATTAGTGTTTGCGCGGTGAGGCAGGAAGGCAAAAGGATTGGTTACGAAAGATGACACGTTTTTTGAATCCACTTCTGATGGGCAGCACGGCTTGGCTGCTGAGCTGCTGTGTAGGCACACCCACTCCAAAAGCTCCGACTACTCTCATGAAGGGTGATGCAGATGCGCTCTCGCAAGTGACGCCGAGTGAGTCACTGGAGATCGCTCAAAGTTACATGAATCACGAGTGGCGGCCCTTCGCGCGAAACATCCTGCATGGCTCAGATCAAAGCGGTGTCGTGGTAAATA
>JBEBGU010000979.1:0-1543 GCA_040081325.1 Prosthecobacter sp. | reverse complement strand
GACCCAATGGAGTGTCGGCGGTCGATGGCGGAAATGGAAGAAACACACGGCTTTCAGAGTCCATGCAGGCGTAGAGGTGTCAATGGTTCTGAGTGCTTGCTAGTGGTTAAACAACGCCTAGTATCGCCCTCCGTTTTTCCTTCTGTAAATTTATCATGCGATTTTCTAACCTCACACGCCGCCGCGAGATCGGTGCCAACAGCTACCTGATCGAGTCTGGCGAAAGCCGTGTGGTGTTAGATGCGGGCATGCATCCTAAAGAGGTGGGTTTTGACGCATTGCCAGACTTTGGCCCGTTGCCGCAGGACTCGGCGAATGCGATCATCATCACTCATGCGCACCATGACCACATCGGCTCACTGCCTGTGCTGATGCGTAAGCAGCCAAATGCGCCCGTGATCATGACGGAGCCGACGGGTGAGATCGCCAGTGGGATGCTGCATAATTCGGTCAATGTCATGACCTCTCAGCGTGAGGAATTGAGCATCACGGAGTACCCTTTCTTCACGCATAAAGAGCTGGATGAAAATCGCGCCAGCTACAGCTACCGCGATCTGAAGAAGCCGTTTGAAATCCCAGGCACAGAGATGACCGGCACGTTCTATGATGCAGGCCACATTCTCGGCTCGACTGGCGTCATGATTCGGGAAAACGGCAACACGCTGTTTTACTCAGGTGATGTGAACTTTGAAGCTCAGACGATCTGCATGGCGGCGGACTTTCCCACGAGTGGCATCGATGTGCTGGTGATGGAAACCACACGCGGCACCTATGAGCGTGCAGTCGGCTTTACCAGGCGCGCTGAAAAGGAGCGCCTGGCAGCGGTGATCCGTAACACGTTTGATGCCAATGGCTCAGTGCTTATCCCCGTCTTCGCGCTCGGCAAGACTCAGGAGGTGATGCTCATGCTCCATGAACTGCGTCAGGAAGGCCTCATCCCTGAGATGCCGCTGCACATCGGCGGACTGGGCACGAAAGTCACCGTGCTCTATGATCACTACACGGATAACTCACGCCGTAATTACGCGGGCTTCAGACTTCTAGAGGACATAAACATGCTCGTGCAGCCCAAAGGTCGCCGCCGTGGACCGCGCCAGTTTGAGTATCAGCCACGCGCCATCTATGCGCTCTCCAGTGGCATGATGACAGAGGGCACCACCTCCAATAAATTTGCCGGGCGTTTCATCGAAAACCCGCGCAATGCCGTCGCCTTCGTCGGCTACACTGACCCCCTTTCCCCCGGCTACAAACTGCGCAACGCCAAGCAGGGTGAGAAGATCAAACTCGCGCCTGATCAGCAGGCCTTTGAGCTGCACGCACGAGTCGAAAGCTTCGATCTCAGTGCTCATGCGACTCGTGAACAGATCGCTGACTACGTAGAAAAAGTGCGGCCTAAAAAGCTACTCATGGTTCACGGTGAAGAGCCATCACAGCAATGGTTCTTGGCACGTTTTGCGCAGACACTCAGCGACACTGAGATCATCCGGCCTGAGCCGCATGTGCCAGTGGATCTCTGGTAAAGATTACGATTTGCGACGCTTGC
>JBEBGU010000256.1:0-6017 GCA_040081325.1 Prosthecobacter sp. | reverse complement strand
TACCTGCACTACTCAGCAGCAGCGGCACACCACTGGATACGAGCTACTCCTTTGAAATTGGCTCATTCGGTCTCAACGATCCGCTTGATCCTTTGAGTGGATTCTTTGTGCCGACTTTGGGCAACATCACAGAATGGCAAGACCACTGGAAGGTCTTTGATCGTTCCTATGATCCCACACCGGCAGATCCTGGAGACGGTGATCCCTTCGGATGGAATCCTGGCCTGTTTTTTGTCGGTGTAGAGACACACAATGCATTAGGCGGCTCAGACTCACCTGACGCCAATCCAGCCGATGTCTTTGGGGTCGGTGAAGTGGCGTACTTGTGGGCTTATAATTCAAAAAACATCACCCCCGGCTCCGAGTGGGCGCTGGTGATGGATAGCAATAACTCTCCCACCTCTTGGCAATTCGCAGCACCCACTGACCCCGATAGCGCATGGAGCCTAGCCACGGCTAATACGGCGATCATCGGCTCCGTGAATTCATCTTCGGTTATAGCGCTGCAAACGACTCCGGTGCCCGTGCCCGAGCCCGGCGCTGCCTTGCTGTTGTTTGCAACTGCTGCCACTCACCTAATCCGCCGCGCTCGCCGCCTGACTCGCACTTCCTTGCTTTAAACAGCATCCATGAGGTCTCACACATCACGATCCGACGCTCCGGCGTGCCGTCTGCCAGCGGCACGTTTTGTCGTTTCATTATGGGTCGGCTTAGTGGCTCTACTGATGACCTCTGTCAGCGCTCAGGCTCAGACCCTCGACTTCGGTGACTTCAACAGTTTTGGCAGTGCCAGTAGCACGGTCATCACGACCTTGAAAATAGGTGCCACCACGGACAAGGAATCCGCTATCACATCGAACGCCACGGCAACTGGTGACGACATCACTGGCACAGACGATGAAGACGGCGTCACCCTTCCCACTAACATCATTCAGGGGGCACTGACAACCATGACGGTCAACGTCACCAACACCAGCGGCTCCTCGGCTTATCTGAACGTTTGGATCGACTACAATCGCAATGGCTCCCTCGCCGACGCGGGCGAGCAGGCGTTGGCCAATTCCCTGATCGCCAATGGCACCTCGAATACGAACCGCACTGTCAGCTTCACGGTGCCTGCAGCTGCCTCTCTGGGTGTGGCAGGTGTGCGTGTGCGCCTAACTTCCACGAGTTCACCCGGACCCACTGGAACCAGCGGTAATGGCGAGGTAGAAGACAATGTCGTCAACATCGTGACCAGCACCGACTTTGGTGACTACCCATCCTTCACCTCGGCTTCGCAGCGGGCTGACAGTGCCCTGATTCGCATCGGCACCGCCGCCACGGACACAGAGGCGGCAAACCCAGCCACAGGCACGGCCACGGTGGATGATACAACGGGCACGGATGACGAAGATTTGACCATGCCAGCCTTTACCGTTGGCACAGCCACCACGCTTTCGGTGCCCATCACCGCCACGACCGCCTCTCTCAGCGGCACGGCAGCTCGTGCCATCGTCTTTGTGGACTGGAATGGCGACAATGACGTAATCGACGCCAATGAAAGTCTCGCGGTACAAACCATCGTCACCGGCACGAACACGCTCAACTTTAGCCTCACTCCGCCAACAGGCACGGTTCCCGGCACCAAATATCTGCGCATCCGCGTGGCTGAAACGACCGCCACACCGGCTTTCAGCGGCGCTTCTACGCTGAGAGGCGAGGTGGAGGACTACGCCATCACCGTGCAGCCAAATACCGACTTCGGCGACTATCCCTCCTTTGCCTCAGCCTCGCAGGTCTCCAACAGCCTGCTCCGTATCGGCTCAGTAGCCACGGACGCAGAGGCGGTAAACCCAACCACAGGCACCGCCACGGCGGATGACACGACGGGCACAGATGATGAAGATTTGACCATGCCGGCCTTTACCGTTGGCACGGCCACCACGCTTTCGGTGCCGATCACAGCGACGCTCGCCTCATTGAGCGGCACGGCGGCGCGCGCCATCGTCTTTGTGGACTGGAATGGCGACAATGACGTAATCGACGCCAATGAAAGTCTCGCGGTACAAACCATCGTCACCGGCACGAACACGCACAGCTTCAGCCTCACTCCGCCGACAGGCACGGTTCCCGGCACCAAATATCTGCGCATCCGTGTAGCTGAAACGACAGCCACACCGGCTTTCAGTGGCGCTTCTACGCTGAGAGGTGAGGTCGAAGATTATGCCGTCACGGTCAGCAGCAATGATTTCGGCGACTTCCTTAGTTTTGGCAGCGCCAGTAGCACGATGAATGCCACGCTGAAAATCGGAACTGCGACAGATGCCGAAGCCGCCGCCACGACCAATACCACTGCCACGGGTGATGACACCACGGGTAGTGACGACGAAGACGGCGTGACGCTTCCCGCCAGTATCGCGCAAAGCGCGGCCAGTTCGATGACGGTCAATGTGACCAATAACTCAGGTTCCAGTGCCTATCTCAATGTGTGGATAGACTTCAATAACAACGGTGTGCTTACCGATAGTGGTGAGCAGGTCGCTGCGAACACATTGATCGCTACAGGCACTACAGCCGCCAATCGAGTGGTCAACTTTACCACACCTGGGGCCGCCGTGGTCGGCACCGCAGGAGTCCGCGTCCGCCTGACTTCCACAAGCACACCGGGTGCCACGGGAGCCAGTGGCAATGGGGAGGTGGAGGATAACATCGTCACCATCACGGTGCCTCCCATACTTGGGATCGGAAATCTCGTCTGGTCGGACAGCAACGACAACGGGCGCTTTGACACGGGGGAAGGAGTCAGCGGCGTGTTGGTTCAGTTGCTGAATACTTCCAACACCGTCATCACCAGTGCCAGCACCGACTCCGCAGGTCTCTATCAGCTCACCACCACCGTTGCAGGCACCTATTACGCCAAGATCCCAGCCTCTGAATTCGCCAGTGGCAAGCCGCTGTTTGGCAAATATTCTCGTGTCGGCGACGGGCCGGACAACGGCAAAGATGATGACTGGGACGAGAACGGCGTGGATGACGCCGCGCCTGCCACCAATGGCATCCGCTCGCCGAATTTCACCCTCACTGCCGGGGCTGAGCCGACCACCGGAGAATCCGGCACGGACAGCAGTTGGGACAATGGCACAACGGGACGCCCGTCCGATGCCAATGCGGATCTGACCATCGACTTCGGCTTTGCGAGCTGTGTTCAGACCAATTTGATCACCAACGGCAGCTTCGAAACCGCCAATCCCACGACGCTGACCTTCCCGGATGCCTTCCCGAGCGGCGGCACAGCCATCGCCAAGACCCGCACGACTACCTCTAATACCGATGTTGCCAACTGGAGCTTCGACGCCGGTTCCTACATTAACGATCCCACCCACGCCACAGACGGCTCCAGGATGGTCCATCTCAACAACAGCGGATCCTGTGCCGGACAGCAATTCGCCGTTGGGTCGGTCATTTCGGGCCTCACGCAGTTGACCGCCGGCCAAGTTTACACGCTGACCTTTGACTGGGCACCGTTTGATCCCTCCGCGCCGAACACACCGCCAGCAGGAAACAACACGCAGATCTACACTGACTTGTACTACACCAACGCGGCCTGGACGAGTTCCACCTTCGTCAACTCCTTCGCTGACTTCCAAGAGCCCAAGGCCAACGATTTCCTCCTCAATCCGCGTCCGTTGTCCACCTGGGCCGCGCTCGACTGGCGGCGCTGCCGTTACAAGTTCACGGTACCGTCTGCGCCGTCCGGGCAAAACTACCTCACTCTGTTTCTCACGGCGGGTGGCAGCACCGGCAAGCTCCTGCTTGATAACGTCACCCTCACCGTCTCCTGCGAGCAGGCCGTCGGCACCGTCGGCAATCTGATCTTCAACGACGCCAACGGCAATCGTGCCAAGGACGCCACCGAGTCAGGCATCGACAAAGTCCTCGTGCATCTCTACCGCCGTCCAGCCACGGGAGCGGCGGTGTGGGTCGGCTCGAGTTACACCTCTCAGGGCGGACGTTATCTGTTCTCGGGCATGCAGCCGGCCAATTATTACGTCTGGGTGGACTCGGCCAACTTCTCCGCCACCACACCGTCCTGGTGGCAGGGCGGCGCGATCGATGGACCGCTGTACAACAAGCTCTCATCCTCCAGCAATGCCAACCCCAACGTCACCGCAGCAGCAGCCAGTGATGATGACGTCAGCGAGAAAGGCGTGGACAATGCCGCACCCATCACCAACGGCATCTACAGCCCTGACTTTGCCCTGGGCGTCGGCACAGAGCCGGTTTCCTCAGTCGGCGGCAAAGAAACCGGCGCATTCAATTCGCTGGATGACTCAGTGGACTCCCATGGCGACATGACCATCGACTTTGGCTTCGCACCCGCGACCGCCGCCACCGACTACGGCGACCACAGCCTCTTTCCGCTGGCCAGCAGCACCGCAAACTCCGGCCTACGCATCGGCACCGTGGCCACCGATGCTGAACTGATCCCCACCACCAATGCCACCGCCACGGGTGACGACACCACCGGCACGGATGATGAAGATGGCGTGACGCTTCCCGCCAGCGTCGCGCAGGGTGTGGCCAGTTCGATGACAATCAATGTGACCAATAGTTCGGGTTCCAGTGCCTATCTCAATGTGTGGATCGACTTCAATAACAACGGTGTGCTGACCGATAGTGGTGAGCAGGTCGCTGCGAACACATTGATCGCTACAGGAACTGCAGCCGCCAATCGAGTGGTCAACTTTACGGTGCCCGCCGCCGCGCCCCTGGGCAATGCTGGTGTCCGTGTCCGTCTGAGTTCCACCAGTACACCCGGAGCCACAGGTGCCAGTGGCAATGGGGAGGTGGAAGACAGCCTGCTCACGATCATCCAAGCACCGCTGTCCCTAGGCAACCTCGTCTGGAGCGACGCTGACAACGACGGTGTGAAGGACGCAAGTGAGTCGGGCATCGACGGCGTCAGTGTTCAGCTTTTCCGCACGACGGACGACATCATCGGCAATGGTGATGACGTGCAGCAAGGCAGCAATCTCACCACAGCGGGCGGTGGCTTGTATGCGTTCACCGGGCTGCCTGCTGGGAAGTATTTCGTGAAAATCCCCACAGTGCCCGCAGGTCTAACCATGTCTGGCGGCGTGCCGGATGCCATGCAGACACCCAATGGTTTTGCCGAAAACGATCAGAACGACGACAACAACGGCATCCACATCACCGGCATCGGCACCGCCGTCACCAGCGGCCTGGTGAACCTCACTGCGGGTGGTGAATCCGTCACGGATGGCGATGCCGACGCCTATACCAACCTCACCATCGACTTTGGTTTCACCGCAGCACAGTCCTGTCCCACCTTCCACGTTTGGCCGGACTGGCGCACCCTCACCCGCACCGCCCCCACCGCAGGCACGGGCTGGATCAGCCAACCATTCTTGGTGAACAGCAGCTACACCGCGCAGACTTTCAGCAACGTGCTAGGCACCGGGGCCGCCGTGACGGTCAGCTACACGAATAACATGTTCGATAACTATTCCCCGAACAATTATGTGCCACGCTGGGACTCCACTTTCAATTCCAGCCCCAACGATGTGCAGTGTAACCCCATGTTCTACGGAGGCCTGCGTTTCACCAATAACAACGGCGACACCAGTGCTAGTGTCACCTCGGGTGTCGGCACCGCCACAGGTCACTCAAGGGTAGAGATCACTTTCGACAAAGATGTGCTCATGGACGACTTCAATCTTGGAAGTATCGGCATGATCGGCAGTGCGCGTGAGTGGGCCTTTGTACGCGCCTATGATGGCACTGGTGCCGGGGTGGCTCCGGGTTCGATCACCGGCCAGACGGTGAGTTGTGATGCCGTTGTTGCTGGCACGGGTCCATCCGTTGATAATAACGGTGCCGCTGGTGCTTACCTCGGCGGATTGGACGATCAAAACTCCCAACTTTATGGCAATGCCAGCTTCGTCTGGAACACCACCCCCATCCGCAAGATCGAGATCCAGTTCTGGCGTTCCAGCAACACCTCTATCTGGAGC
>JBEBGU010000255.1:0-6024 GCA_040081325.1 Prosthecobacter sp. | reverse complement strand
ACAAGGAATCCCTGGCAATGATGGAGCGGTCGGGCCACAAGGGGAACCCGGCATCCAAGGGCCACCGGGCAACGATGGAGGCACCGGTCCGCAAGGAATCCAAGGCCCCCAAGGTGACGCTGGTCCACAAGGAATCCCCGGTGACCCAGGTGGCGCCCAGGGTCCGGCTGGTGCCAATGGCAATGATGGTGCCCAAGGCCCACCGGGAGAGGTGACGAATGTGGCGCTGGCCGGCGCGATCAATAGCACGAGCAGTAACACAAATGCAGTAGCGTCGCTGGACACACCTTTTGTGAATGAACCACCAACACTCGCGGACATGGAGACGATCCGCGCCAAGATTAATGAACTGATTAGCGCGTTGCGGCGGTAGCCGTCTCACACGCGGACCAACGCTTAATTCTAGGCTTGTATTTGCTGCCGCATTCAAAGAACTGCGCTTGATGGGGGAGGCAGGGCCCCATTTCCCGTTGGCTCTGCCACGCGCATCTGGGGAAGGGCTACTCGGTTGGCAATCATCTGACGTTGATAATTTCCATAAATTAAACTGGCGTCCGCACGGCTTGGGGTCGATGTTTTATGGTATTTATGAAACTGGACCCTCATTTTCACCACCGACGCCGTGCTTTCATGCTGCTGCTAGTCTGCCTCGGGCTGGCTGGATTGCTGCTAAAGTGGGGGCCTGAAAGCGCGCCTCAAAGAGTGATTGCTGAGCGGCCTACACCAGAAAAAACGGTTCCTGCTGCTGTGCTCAAAAGGGCGGTCGCTGAACCTGCTGAGGAGATGCTGGCTGAAGGGTCGGTGACTTTGCCGATGGGCGAAGGCCTGACCAAGCGCTACCGGGTCGCGCTGGATGAGCTGCATTTCCAAAGCCCTGGTGCTGAGAGCACCCGAACGATCGAGCGCTGCGATTCCGTGCAAGCTCTGCTGGAGGTGGCAGAGGCAGAGGCCAAGCGCACCGGCGTGTGGCCGGGGCTGGTGCTGTATGCGGAGGATGAACCCGTGAAGACGGAGACACGACGCATTTTGACAGGCCGGGTGCTAGTCAGACTGCACGATGAGAAATCAGCGATGCCGGCCCTGGGCACAGCGGGTCTGCGGCTCGTGGAGCGTCCCGATTATTCCCGGGCGCACTTGGTGGTGGAAAGCCTGAGCGGCAGTCCGATCCAGGCGCTGAAAGGCATGAGTCAACTGAGCCGTGACCGCCGTCTGGCATCGGTGACACCGCTGCTGAAGCGTATGGTGAAACCAGCTCAGGCACCCAATGATCCGTTTTATGATCAGCAGTGGCATCTGGAAAACACAGGCCAAGGCGGCGGGCGCAAAGGCATCGACATCCAGGTCAAAGATGTCTGGGATCAGTATCAGGGGCAGGGCATCCGCATCGCCATCGTCGATGACGGTCTGGAGCTAACTCACCCAGATCTGGCGGCGAATATCGATCCCGTGTCCACCAATCACTACAATTTCCTGGCGGATAGCACGAAGCCTTGGCAGCAATTTGACCCGACTCCGAACCCCGCCAAACATGACTATCACGGCACGGCTGTGGCAGGCCTCTCGGCAGCGCGCGGTGACAATGGCATCGGCATGTCCGGCGTTGCTCCAAAGGCCACTCTGGTCGGACACCGATTTCTAGATTCAACCGCACCGTTGGATGATTTTTCGATCGCCGAAATCATCTCGCAGGGAAACGATTTCATCCATATCAAGAACAACAGTTGGGTGCTGGGGGTGGGCTACGCTGGCCTGTCAGACATCGGAGAGCTGTTTGAAGATGCGATGAAGAATGGGGCCACGAATGGTCGCGGTGGCCTAGGCGTCATCTCTGTCTGGTCAGCGGGCAATGGGCGAGAGGCTTTGTATCAAGGCAGCAAAAACGGTCTGGCCAATAACCTCTACAGCATCGCCGTCGGCGCACTGACCAATACCGGCGCACTGGCCGCCTATTCAGAAACAGGCAATCACCTCTGCGTGGTGGCTCCATCCAACGGCGGCACGCTGCGCATGGTGACGACGGATCTCGCTGGCGCGGTGGGCTACAATCCGAACCCAGCGGTGCCTGATATCGAGGACGCTAGCTACAATTACACCAAGCAGTTCGGTGGCACGTCTGCGGCGGCACCGGTGGTCAGCGGCGTGATCGCTCTCATGCTTCAGGCGAATCCGGGCCTGACCTGGCGGGACGTGAAGGAAATCCTGCTGCGCTCCTCATTCCAGGTCGATCCCACTTCTGCCACATGGGTCAAGCGCACCACCCGCAACAATCCCTACCTACCACCGATCAAACATAGCCCGCTTTACGGTGGCGGCTTGATCCAGGCAAAGGCCGCCGTGGATCTGGCACGCACTTGGACAAAGCTAGCCCCGATGATCAGCTCCGCTCGTGTCCTCGAACCCAATGTGTCGGTTAACTTTTTGAACGACCCGACCAAAGGCACCGCCGTCGCCCAATCCAGCATTGTGAGGATAGTCGAAAAGAAAGCGGTCACGATGCGGCAGGTGTTTAACTTCAAAGACACCGCACCGATTCAAGTCGAGCACGTCACCGTTAAACTCAATCTGACTCACACTTACCGGGGTGATCTGACGATCTCTCTGCGTAGCCCCGCTGGCGTAGTGAGCACACTGGCGACGGCCTCCATCCATGACTTCGGTGCCGACTATCCGGGCTACACTTTCAGCACCCTTCGTCACTGGGGTGAATCAGGTCAGGGTGATTGGACACTCGAAATCACCGATGCTTATCTGCCAAACGACGGCCTACTTCAAAAGGCAGAAGTCACTCTCTATGGCACCGCTGCACCGGGTCCGATCATGACCTCACAGACCGCGCCTCAACTCATTGCCGAGGGCACGCCGACGACGCTCAGCGTGCAAAGCACAGCGCCCGCTGACATGAAACGAGTCTGGCGCAAGGATGGTAAAGTCATCGCCAATCAAACCGGTGCCGCACTGCCACCTCTGGGCCTGAAGCTGACAGACTCAGGCATCTATGATCAAGTGATCACCAGCTACTACAGCAGCGTCACGAGCGCCCCGATTCCAGTCGGCATCGTGCGCCGCGCCGTGCCATCTCTTTTTCTCAATGAAGGTGCGACGGCGGTGTTCAAAGCCACCGCCAGCGGGCCGCGCCTGACCTATCAATGGCTGAAAGGCAGCACGCTGACGCCACTGATTGAAAACGGTCGCGTCACGGGCACACGGTCGCCCACCCTGACGATTCGCGACATGAAATCAGAGGATGCGGGCAATTATGTCTGTCGTGTTTTCATGCCCAACACCAGCATCCTGCTGCCGCCGTTCGCGCTGGATACTCTCCCCGCGAATCTGAGCTTAAGATTGCGACCAGTCATTCAGCTCGGGCTATTCGATGTGGCTGGGACCGTGGGTCAAAACGTCAGTCGCCTGGTCACGACGAACACCCAGGTCACGCGCTATATCATCACCGGCTTGCCCCCCGGCGTAACCTACAATGCAACCACCGGAGCCATCACCGGAATACCCACGGCGGCTGGCTTCTACGTCATCTACATTTCCGCCACGAATGCCATCGGCACCAGCACGCCAGCACGCTTCGAATGGAACATCACACCGCCGGTGCCGCTAGCGGCGGGCTTGATCGGCACCTTCCATGGACTGGTGGATCGACATGCTTTTTATACGGGTGGCCTCGGTGGCTCTCTGCTGCTCACCACCACTAGCTTTGGCAGCTACTCAGGCATCATCACGCGCGGCTTTTACCGCCACACTTTCACGGGATCGTTAGCCATCACACCCACCTCCGCCTCGGGTGAAGTTTCCCTCAGTCGCCGTACGCCTTATGGACCGCTGCGGTTCCGTTTCAGCCTGCTGCTGAGCGCCCCCGGCACTCTCACTGGCACGCTTGATGATCCTGCTATGACCGTACCCGACATCGCCTCGGTGACCGCTCGGCGCGCTGCCTTTAGCGAGACTTCACCCGCCACAGCTTTTGTCGGCCGCTGGAACACGACCTATGAGTTGCCCATACCCTTAATCGGCAACGCAACCTATCCACAAGGCGCCTCATGGGGCACTCAAACCGTCAGCTCCAGTGGTGTGGCTACTTGGGCGGGCCGCCTTGCTGATGGCACCGTTTTGACGAGCAGTTGCGGCATCGCTGAAAATGGCCTGACGCCCCTGCACTTCATGATCGAAAGTCTCTACGGTTCCGTGCAGGGCTGGCAGACACTGAATGGCCTCACCAACCTCAGCAGTGCCAATCTGAACTGGGTGAAAGCCGCCTACAGCACGCGCAGCTACGCAGAAGGGTTTCCGCTGCATAGTCTCACCGGCACTGGCGGGCGCTACACACCGCCGCTCATCAGTGAGCGACTCTTTGGCATCGCCCTCGGAGCGGACAATGCTGTCCTCAATCTCACCCAAGGCGGACTTACTGTACCCATTGCACAAAGTTTTACGCTAGATGCAAATAACGCCATCGTGATGCCCGCAGTCGCTTTCAATCCGCATCAGATCCAGCTCACACTCGATCTCACCACTGGCCAACTCACGGGCACCGGCACCGCCCTCGACATTGATCCCAACAATCTCGGACTCAATCGCCAGCGCACAGGCACCCTCAGCGGACTGCTGAACCCCGCGTCCGAGACCGCCGTCGGTCACTTCCTCCTGCCTGCCGCCCAGAGCAGCACCGCGCCGATCCTATCAGGCAAATTTGTCGGTGAAGAAGCAGCCATCCCGCTCAATTAAGGAGTCACATCAGATTGATCAGACAAGATCAGTCCGAACTTTCCGCCCCGTCTCTCTGCTGCTAGTCTCCGCGCCACGACCATGCCTGACGCCCCCCTACTCTCCGCCCTCGAAGCCCGCATCCTCGGCTGCCTCATCGAAAAAGAAATCACCCTGCCCGACTACTACCCACTCACGCTCAACGCCCTCACCGCCGCCTGCAATCAGACGACCAATCGTGATCCCATCATGAACCTCGAAGAAAGCACCGTGCTACGCACCATCGAGAGCATGAAGACACGCGGCTGGGTCTTTCAGGTCACCATCGTCGGCGGGCGCGTGAATAAATTTCGGCACAACCTGCGCACCAAATTTCCTGGCATGGAGAAGCCCACCATCTCCCTGCTTTGCGTCCTGCTCCTGCGCGGTGAACAAACCCTGGGCGAGCTGCGTCTGCGCACCGAGCGCCTACAAGCCTTCGCTGATCTGGAAAGCGTCGAGGCAGAGTTGATGAAGCTCATCACTTACAGTGAGGGTCCCATCGTCGCCTGTCTCCCCGCAGGCCCTGGCCGCCGAGTCGTTCAGTATGCACAGCTCCTGACTGGCGAGCCTAGCGGCCTAGCCCCACAGGAAGAAATCCGCACCGCCACCGCCGCCACTCCGGCGCCTGTCTCCGCCGACGATCAAGCCTGGAAGCAGCGCATGGAAATGGAGATCGAGATCCTCAAAGCCCAGCTCACGCGCCTCAAGGTAAAGCTGGGTGTGGAAGATTGAGTCAGTTGTTCACAGCCTCGCCGTTTGCCATCACTCGCATCCTGTCTTTAAATGGGCAGCATCAAACCCATGGATTGCCGCCAAGAAGAGATCGTTCAAAGCCTCATGGCCTCGTATTGCGAGGTCGGTGGGATCAATCATGTGGACAGCGGTAATCTGCCGTCCAAGCGCGCCATCGCCGTGTTGTGCGAGGATCTGCTGCAGGTGCTCTTTCCCGGCTTCTTCTCGGAAGACGCTCTCTCCTCTCAAGACCTCGAACTGCTCACCCATGAGCGAGTCGCCGGGATGCGCGAGCGACTGAACATCGAGGTCCGCCGCAGTCTGCGTCTGACCGATGGCAAGGGCGACAATCATCGCGAGGAAGCCATGAAGCTCGTCTGCGATTTCATGGTGAGCCTACCCGCAGTCCGGCAGCTTTTGCAAACAGATGTGCAGGCCGCGTTCGATGGCGATCCCGCCGCGCGCAGCTTTGAGGAAATCATCCTCGCCTATCCAGGCCTGGAGGCCATCGCCATCCAGCGCAGCGCGCATCTACTT
>JBEBGU010000254.1:0-6025 GCA_040081325.1 Prosthecobacter sp. | reverse complement strand
CTTCGGGAGTGACGATTTCGAGTTTGAGGGGCATGTCGGGGAAAAACTAAATGGCGAATGTCGAATGACGAAGGGGCTGAGGAGACTGGTGGCTGGATCGGTTAGATTTCGTCATTCTGCCTTCGTCATTGCGAGGCTAGGCTTTCTTCACGGAGTCGATGCTGCCCTTCATGTAGAAGTTGGCTTCGGGGACGTCGTCGTGCTTGCCATCGAGAATTTCGGCGAAGCCACGGACGGTGTCTTTGACGGAAACGTATTCACCTTTGGTGCCGGTGAAGATTTCAGCGACGGTGAAGGGCTGGCTGAGGAAGCGCTGGAGCTTACGGGCGCGGAACACGGTGAGCTTGTCGTCGTCGGACAGTTCGTCCATGCCGAGAATGGCGATGATGTCCTGGAGATCCTTGTAGCGCTGAAGCACGCGCTGAACGCCACGGGCGACGCGGTAGTGTTCTTCACCGACGATGTCTGGAGCGAGGGCCTTCGACACGGAGGAAAGGGGATCGACGGCAGGATAGATGCCAAGCTCAGCCAAGGAACGCTCAAGCACGACGGTGGAGTCAAGATGGGCGAAGGTGTTGGCCGGAGCTGGATCGGTCAAGTCATCCGCAGGAACGTAAACGGCCTGGAAGGAGGTGATGGAACCGGACTTGGTGGAGGTGATTCGCTCCTGCATGGCACCCATTTCAGCGGCGAGTGTCGGCTGGTAACCCACAGCGGAAGGCGTACGACCGAGGAGGGCGGACACTTCAGAACCGGCCTGGGAGAAACGGAAGACGTTATCAACGAAGAAGAGCACGTCCTGGTTCTTTTCATCGCGGAAGTACTCGGCCATGGAGAGGGCGGAGAGGGCGACGCGGAGACGAGCTCCTGGAGGCTCATTCATCTGACCATAAACAAGGGCAACCTTGGAACCTGGGGCAAGAATTGGACGACCTTTGTCGTCGGTTTTGACGTGACCTTTTTCGTCTTTCTCGGTGGCGATAACGCCGGACTCGATCATTTCCCAGTAAAGGTCGTTTCCTTCACGAGTACGCTCACCCACACCGGCAAACACGGAGAAACCACCGTGGCCTTTGGCGATGTTGTTGATGAGTTCCATGATGACGACGGTCTTGCCGACGCCAGCACCACCGAAGGCGCCGACTTTACCACCCTTGGTGAAGGGACAAATAAGGTCGATGACCTTGATGCCGGTTTCCAAGATCTGAGCAGATGGGTTCTGATCGACAAGAGCAGGAGCGGGACGGTGAATGGCGTAGCGCTTCTCCACGACTGGATCAGGCTGGTCATCGCAGGCGTCACCCGTGACATTGAAGATACGACCGAGGACGGCTTCACCGACAGGCACGGAGATCGGGGCACCAGTGTCGATCACGTCGATGCCGCGCTTGAGACCTTCGGTGGAAATCATGGCCACAGAGCGGACCCAGCCATCGCCAAGGTGGCTCTGCACTTCGCAAGTGAGGCGAGATTGCTTGCCGCCGATTTGATAATTGATCAGGAGGGCGTTGTAGATCTCAGGCAGTTTGCCGGAGGCAGAGAAATCCACGTCCACCACGGGACCGATGACTTGAACGATTTTGCCGATGTTGCTCATAAGAAGAATAGAAACCTGAAAGTTGAAAATTGAAATTACTCCAGAGCCATCTTGGCGGTGGTGATTTCGAGGAGTTCGTTGGTGATGGCAGCCTGACGCAGCTTGTTGTATTCGAGGCTGAGATCCTTGACCATCTGCTTGGCGTTATCGGTCGCGTTTTTCATGGCGACCATGCGGCTGGAGTGCTCAGAAGCGCGGGATTCGAGGACCATCTGGAAGATGGTGTCATTCACATACTGTGGCAGCACGGATTCAAAGACCGTGGCGGCATCTGGCTCAAAGGTATATTCGCTGCCTGCGCCTGTGGTCGGTGTTTCGATGGCGTGACCGAAATTGCGCTTGCCACCGAGGGTGACGGGATTCACCGGCAGGATCTGCTCGACGGTCGGGATGACGGTGACGGTGTTGATGAAGTTGTTGAAGACGACGAGCGCCTTCTTGTATTCGCCACTGCGGAATTTGTCCTGAATGAAGCGACCCACGACACGCACTTCAGCGAACTTGGCGGGATCTTTAATCGGGAAGTCGGCGATCAAATTGCGGCGCAGACGAGTGATGCCCTGCACGGCTTTCTTGCCGATGGTGACATAATCAACCTCGCCTTCGAGCTGCGCGCTGACTAGCTTCTTGAGGAGGTTCGTGTTCAGCGCACCGCAGAGACCTTTGTCGGCAGCGATGACGAGGACGAGAGTCTTGTCGCCTTTGCCTTCGGAGAAGTAAGGGTGAACACCTTCTTCAACGCAGTCTTTGAGGCTGACGAGAACCTTGTTCAGCAGCTCGGCATAGGGACGGCCATTGGCAGCCTGATCCTGTGCCTTCTTCATCTTTGCAGCCGCGACGAGCTGCATGGCCTTGGTGATTTGGGCCGTGCTTTTGACCGATTTGATTCGGCGTCTGATGTCGCGAGTGCTTGCCATGGTTTGAAAATTAAAATGTAGATCTCAGATCCAATTTACTTCCAGCTCGCTTTGAAGTCTTCGAGTGCGGTCTTCAAGTCGGCTTCGACGTTGTCGAGTGTCTTCTCGTTGGCGAGCTTCTCAAGCATGGCCGCTTTGCGAGTGGTCATGTAGTCTTCGAGCTTGGCCTGGCACTCTTTGATGCGCTCCACGGCGACGTTGTCGAAGTAACCCTTCTGCATCGCATACAAGGAGCACACCATGATGGCGAGGCTCTTCGGCTGATACTGCTGCTGCTTGAAGAGTTCCACAATGCGAGCACCGCGATCGAGCTTGGCTTTCGTGCCAGCGTCGAGGTCAGAACCGAACTGCGCGAAGGCAGCAAGTTCGCGGAACTGGGCGAGGTCGAGCTTGGTCGTACCGGACACTTTCTTGATGGCCTTTGTCTGAGCGGCGGAACCCACACGGGAGACGGAAAGACCGACCGAAATAGCGGGGCGGATACCTTGATAGAACAAGTCGGTTTCGAGGAAGATCTGACCGTCGGTGATGGAGATCACGTTCGTCGGAATGTAGGCGGACACGTCGCCGGCCTGCGTCTCGATGATCGGCAGAGCGGTCATGGAACCACCACCGTAATTTTCATTCACGCGGCAGGCGCGCTCAAGGAGACGGCTGTGGAGATAGAAGACGTCACCTGGATAGGCTTCACGACCGGATGGGCGCTTCAAGATGAGGGACACCTGACGATAGGCGACGGCCTGCTTGGAAAGGTCATCAAAGACGATGAGGGCGTCCTGGCCCTGGTCCATGAACCATTCACCGATGGCGCAACCTGTGTAAGGAGCGAGGTATTGATTCACGGCGCTGTCAGAAGCAGAGGCGCTGATGATGGTGGTGTATTCCATGGCCCCGGCGTCTTCGAGCGTCTTGACGACGCGGGCGACGTTCGACTGCTTCTGGCCGATGGCGACGTAGATGCAATAGAGAGGCTTGTGACCTGCGAGCTTGCCCTGTTCAGCAGCTTTGTTCTGCTGGGCCTGGGAAATGATGGTGTCCACCGCGATGGTGGTCTTTCCTGTGGAGCGGTCACCGATGATCAACTCACGCTGACCACGGCCAATCGGGATCATGGCGTCGATGCTCATGATGCCGGTCTGCACGGGAACGGACACAGACTTACGGGCGATGATGCCAGGAGCGAGTTTTTCGACCGGATACTGGGCTTCACCTTTGATGTCGCCTTTGCCGTCGATGGCCTGACCGAGAGCGTTGACCACGCGACCGAGGAGGCTCTTGCCGACTGGGACGGAGAGAAGACGACCTGTGGTTTTGACTTCGTCGCCAGCTTTGATGCTTTCGCCGGAACCGAGAAGCACGCAGCCGACTTCGGTTTCTTCGAGGTTGAGCGCGAGGCCGTAAACACCGCCTGGGAACTCGATCATTTCGTTGAGCATGACATCGCTCAAGCCTTCGATCTTGGCGGCACCATCGCCGATTTCACGGACGATGCCGACGTTGGACTTCGTCACAGCGGTCTTGAGGCCGGCGATTTGGGATTCGATTTCCTGGAGGATGTTACTCATAGATTCGGGCGTTTAAAAAATGGATTAGGAAAGGGAGTTCTTGAGGGCTTCGAGGCGCGCTTTGACGGAGCCGTCCCAGACGTCGCTGCCGACTTTCACGCGGATGCCGCCGAGGAGTTCTGGGTTCACATTGAACTCAAGATTGAGCGCGCGTCCGTACTTCTTGGAAAGGCTGGCCTGAAGCTCGACAGCGATGGCCGGAGTCAGTTGAGTGGCACTTTCGACCAAGGCGCGCTGCCCATTGATCTCATTGGCGACTAGGCGGGACAAAGAATCTAGGATACCAAGATAACCATTAGGCTTGCTGCTAGCGACGCCATTGACCACGGTCCTGACACGGCTTTCATCGAGCTTACCGTCTGCGATGCAGATACGGAAAAGCTGGCGAGAGGTGCGGCGGGCTTCCTTGCTGATTTTCATGGTCGGTTAGGTCAAAGAAACACGAGAAATTACAGAGAGACTTGAGCGCTAGTCTCTTGATTGATGCGGCTCTGATCGTCTGAGTTGAGAACCTTGCCGGTGACACGGCTAGTGGCGTCTGTGACCATGCGACCGAACTCACGCTTGAGCTGCGCCATGAGTTGTTCGTGTTCGAGTGTCGAAGCTTCGCGTGCTTTGGCGAGGATCTGGCTGGCCTCATGGATGGCCTCTTGCTGGCGCTTTTCAGTCAGTGACTTGGCGCTGTCACCAGCTTCTTTGATGAGACGAGTTGCGTCATCGTTGGCTTTGTCCAAGACGGTTTTAGCGCTGAGCTCTGCGTCGGCCAAATTTTTGGCGATCTTGTCGAGCTTGGCTTCACCATCGGCGATGCGTTGGCGGCGCTGCTCCAACATGGCCAGGATAGGGCCAAAGGCGAACTTCTTCAGGATCGTATAGACAGCGATGAAAATCAGGACCTGAGCCAAGAACTTGGGGAAGGACAGACCAAATTTCTGGGTCATTTCGTCCACCTTACCAGCAGCGAGCATTGGCATGATGGTTCCAGAGATAGGCGAGAAGAGTTCCATGGCTGGGAGAGTGAACGAGCGAGTGAAGACTGAAGAAAAAAGAAGGTGAAAAAGCAGCGGGCTAAAATAGCCCGCTGCGTGATTTGCAATTACTTGCTGACGAAGAAGGCAAGAATACCAAGACCTTCTGCGAGGGCCATAGCGATAATGCCGAGTGTCAGGATGTTACCGAAAGCACCTGGGTTACGACCGACGGCTTCAACAGCCTTGGAGCCGATGAGGCCCACGCCGATTGCAGCACCAGCGCCACCGACGGCTTGGGTGATGTTTCCAGAAATGCCAACGACGTCAGCGCCGTGTGCTGCCGCTGCCTGTCCGAGGATCATGAGTTCAGAGATCATAGTGATGTAGTTTTAGTTTGTTGGGTCACTCACATCCACACGTTTCGCATGGTCCTGTGAGTAAAGGGTTTTTAATGGTGCTCTTCCTCGGAATGTTCGTCGTGGGTGGTGGAGAGCTGGATATAAACGGAGCAGAGAAGTGTGAAGACGATGGCCTGGAGCAGGCCGACTAAGAGCTCCATGAAGTAGAAAGGGAAAGGAAATAGCACGCTGCCGATGAAACTCCATGGGTAGCCAGCTTTGTCTAAAAGCCCGCCCAAGGTGTGAAGCACGCTTTCACCAGCGAAGATGTTTCCATAGAGACGAACTGAGAGCGTCATCGGACGAAGGATCATGGAAACCACCTCGATCACACCAACGAAAAGGAAGACGATGGCAACGACAAAACCCATGATGCCTTTGAGGCCACCTTTGGCTCCGAATGTGTGAACCAAGAAACCCCAGACGCCGAGTTCTTTGATGGTCAGATAAAACCACACCAAGAAAGCAGAGATAGAGAGGGCCAGTGTCGCATTTAAGTCAGCCGTCGGTGGGCGGAGCAGCGGGTCATGAACTTCACCCACCATGAATGGGCCGACTGGATCACCAAAACCAATCG
>JBEBGU010000978.1:0-1557 GCA_040081325.1 Prosthecobacter sp. | reverse complement strand
CGCCCAGAGCGGCAATCATCTGGCTCGCCTGCGTGAAGTGCTTCACCCGCTTCGTGAGTCAGGTCACTTCGACTATATCCTTCTCGATTGCCCACCGTCACTTGGCGTTCTCATGACCTCAGCCTTGGCTGCCGCAGACGAACTTCTGGTGCCCCTTCAGTGTGAGTACTTTGGCCTCGAAGGCCTATCTAAAATCGTCCAAGTTGTGCAGCAGATCCGCGATTGCGGAGCCAATCCCAACCTGCTCCTCGAAGGCATCGTCATGACGATGTATGATTCACGCGCTAATCTATCCCAGCAGGTCGTCAGTGATGTGAAAAATTACTTCGCCGAGATCATCTACAACACGATTATCCCGCGCACTGTCCGTTTGGGCGAAGCCCCGAGTTTTGGGAAATCCATCATCGAGTATGAACCGAATGGACGTGGAGCCACGGCTTACCGCGCCTTAGCTGAGGAGTTCCTGGCACGCCGTCTGGCGAAATAAGCTCGCGCTGTCCGCGAGAGCATCTGAGCGGATTGCTGCCCACATATTAGATACTCCTATGAACAGTATATTAAAAATGTTACGGTTTTGTTGATAATTAACTTGGAAGATGGCGTTTATTCTCCTATTCTCCATATTAACCATGACACGCTCCCACTCTCCCGTGCTTTTCCTGGCTCAGTCAGCCACCACTCAGCGGCGCCCGCAGGTCCGCATTCATTTTTTTGACTACGCCTTTTTAACCCTGTCACTCATCGTCATTTGCGGTGGTTGCCTCTTTGTCATGGATCTCGCTTCGGCCCATAGTTCCGGCCAGGAATCTCCCATGCTGCAGATGCTAACTAAGATCGGCAGCGTGATCCCCTCTTTGATGCATGGCATCGCCAACTACGGTCTGCTCTTCCTCGCAAGCGTTTTGAACTCGGCGCTGATTGTCGGTCTCGTCTATGGCCTGCGCGCTCTGGATAGCAAAGTCAGCCGTGGCCCGCGTCGCCAGTATCCAATGTTCATGAATCTGCCACGACCAAGTTCACAAAACGTGCGCGGCAGAAAAGCAGCGATGCTTGCTCGTGAAACGGGTCCGTTCCTGCTGTCTCCAGTTTTTCGGTAACGCTTTACCGTTTCAATTCGGACTCGGTCCAGAAAACTGCCCGGTCTGCTACTGCGTTACGAACTCGTTTCACATCATCCGTCTTCACCGCGCTTGATTGATTGCCAAAGTTGGCACGCACGTAACTCAGTACGTCAGCCATCTGTTCGTCATTCAGACCCATCGGAGGCATCGGGATCGCTGCGAGTTGTTTAAATTCCACGCCGTTCACCGTGACCGGCCCCTGGAGACCGTGAAGCACGATTTTGATCAACCGCTCAGGATCACCTTTCACCCAGTCGCTCTCGGCAATACTCGGGTAAATGCCAGGCAGCCCCTTCCCTTCTGGTTGGTGGCAGTTCAGACACAGCGTTTCATAGACAATCTTACCCGGATGCGCGACCACCGGCGCGGCGCTGGCGATCTTCTTCACATAGTCGGCCTGCGCCGTTTTGCCGCCAAAGCTGAGCTTTGCCAAAAC
>JBEBGU010000253.1:0-6083 GCA_040081325.1 Prosthecobacter sp. | reverse complement strand
CGCTTATGGGGCGCCTTTTGTCTCCGGCAAGGACAGCTTCTACAACTACTTCATCACAGATGAAGGCCCCGTTTCGATCCCAGTCACCCTTCTCGTCAGCGGATTCGGCGTCGTGGAAGATGCCAAGCACGTCATCGGCTCATCCTTGCGCAAAGTAGGCAGTAAGATCTGCGTGCTCGGTCAGACAACGCCGGGACTGCGCGGTAGCGTCTTCGCCAAATACACTCAAGGCGCAGGTCTGAATGGCGCGCCCACTTGGAGTGAAACCACCACCTGGTCGAACTACGAAAAATATCACGAACTGGTCAAGCAAGGTGCCATTTTGGCCACGCACGATTTGTCTGAAGGTGGGCTCGCCGTCGCTCTCGCAGAGATGGCTTTCAGCGGCAAGGCCGGTCTGAAAATCGAACTCGAAAATCTACCTGCATCCAAGGACTGCACTGTCGCCGAGCTTCTCTTTGGTGAAACCCCTGGACGCCTGCTGATCGAAGTTGCCCCGGAGCACGTCGCCGCCGTGAAAGCCGCTGGAGCCGTCGTCATCGGCGAAAGCACCGGCGAGCGCTGGCTGCACCTGACGAATCGTAGCACCACACTCATCGACGCCGCCATTGCCGACCTGAAGCCGATCTGGCAGGGCGGTCTGACACCTTTCTATTGATACACCGCCATGCCTCACGCCCTCCTGATCAAATTCCCTGGCACCAACTGCGATGCTGAAACGTCACGCGCACTCGAAGCCGCTGGCTTCACGTCTGAGGTCCTGCCTGTCGCTCACCTTGAGCCAGCAGCGCTGGATCGTGCTCAGTTGATCGTCTTCTCTGGCGGCTTCAGCTATGGCGACTACGTCATGAGTGGCCGCATCTCTCAGCTCATCACCAAGCATAAGTTGGGAGATCGCTTGAAGCCCTTTGTCGCGGCTGGCGGTTATGTACTTGGCATCTGCAATGGTTTTCAAATCCTCACACAGCTCGATCTGCTGCCACGCGGCAGTCTGATCCACAACACATCTGGCCGCTTCATCTGCCGCTGGACGCCGCTCAAAAAGAACGGCAACACAAGCCCCTTTCTGAAAGCACTGCCAGACAATTTTGAACTGCCCGTAGCACATGCCGAAGGCCGCTTTGTCGGTGAGGCGGGCGATGCTGAAAAATACGTCAAAGATGGTCACGCAGCACTGCTCTATGGCACCGATGTGAATGGATCGACGGCACTGATCGCTGGCCTCCAAGATGACACTGGCCGCGTATTCGGCCTCATGCCTCACCCCGAGCGCTTCATCGTCAAGAACACCCACTACGATCCTGATTGGAACGGTGCCGAGCACGGCTGGGGCTATTACCTCTTCAAAGGTGTGGCCGAGGCGCTGGCTGCGTGACCTACTGGAAAAGCTTTTTTAGCATGTCCTTCACTCGAGTTGAAGCACGGACTTTTTGAGCAGGTAGCAAGCCATCGGAAGTGCGTTTTTTCTCCTGACTAAATGTAGCGCGTGTTTCATCAGCAAAGACGCTGGAGCCAACGGAGTCTTGGGCATTGGGCGGTAGATCGTTGATGCCTTCAATGATACGTGGCTGGATCATGATGACGAGTTCTCGACGGTTATTGACGTCGGAGCGCGAGCCAGTCAGATATTTGAGAAGAGGGATGCTTGAGAGGAATGGCACATTGCTTTTACGATTTGTTTTATCTTCGCGAATGAGTCCACCGAGAAGGACCGTGCCATTGTTTTTACACATGACCGTGGTGTTGAGTTCCTGCTTGGTGAGGATGGGGTAGGGATTTTCAGAAATGGTGGTTGTGCCTGACTGCTCGCTGTTTGTTTGAGAGATTTGCAGGGTCAATTCATCATTGGAATTGATGAGCGGAATAATGTTCAAGCTGAGAACGACATCCTGGTATTGGACATTCGAAAGCAGCCCGCTTGAGGTACCTCCACCAACCAAACCTTGAGTCGAACTAGCAATAGGAAACGACTGACCACTGCTGATCGTGGCAGGTGAATTGTTCATGGTGAACACGCTCGGACGAGAGATCACTTTGAAGTCGGTGTTCGTATTCAGAGCCTGCACGATGACATCCAATCCATCGCGGATGCCTCCGTAAAAAGTGAGTCCAGTTCCCGCACCAGCGACTGCCGCTGTAGTCAAAGCCGTCCTCGGATCTAGAGGAGTCCCCGTGCTAGTGCCGAGTTGACCCGCTAAACCGCGAGTCGCGGTGGCACCTCGTGCGGTTTCGCGACTGCGAATGAGTGTTTCGATTCCAAAGCCCGAAGAATCGCCAATTTGGTAGTCTCCGATCACCGCAGAGATGAGGATCTGCTGCGGACGATGATCAAGTTCATCAAGAATTTCGTTGAGAATACGAAGATGCTCGGGCGGGCCAGAGGCAAAAATCGTATTGGCGACTGGATCAGAGATGAGCAGCGTTTTGCCAACCACCATCGAAGTCGGACCATTGTTTTGACGAAGCGGTGTGAGATTTGATCCACCTCCGCCAAAGCCGCCTGAACCACCACCTAGACCGCCGCTGGAGCCACCAAAGCCACTGCTACTACCTAAGCCATTGCTATTGCCGTTATTGTTTCCGAAAAGACTGCTGCCATTTCGGTTTTGATTGTTCTGATTGTTGGTCTGGTTCTGATTTTGGCCGTTTGCGTTGGTACCGCCTGATGCGCCTCCGCCGCCTTCACCGTCACCTTCCGTGCGAGAGATAGCATCGCTAATGATGCTCATGGCCGACTCGACACCGAGGTAAATTAGGGGGCGTGAGGCGAAGTTGCGGATCTCGGAGGCGGCGTCGAGTTCTTCGATCAGTTTACCGATATAATCCAATGACTCCTGGGTGGCGATGACGAGGAGGCAGTTGCGGCGTGCGATGGCGACAATTTTTGGCGGAATAGCTTCAGCGGCGACACCTGAACTGCCGGCAGTCGCGGTGGGATTGACTGGAATGGGCTGCTGAATGGGGACAGGGACACTGCCTGGCTGATTCTGCGGGATGCTCGGTGTGCGGCCACCACCAGCTCCGGTGGTTTTGTCGTCCGTGCCGAGAATTTCATCGAGTGCTTTTTTAATGTCCTCAGCATCGGAGCGAGTCAGTTGGAAAGTTTTAGAAATGGTCTGAGCAGGCTTGTTATCCAGCCGTTCAAGGAGGCCCAGGATGGAGCGGATGGTGTTGCTGTTTTCAGTGATGACGAGGGCTTTGGCATTCGGCACGGCGGTGAGCACGCCGTAGCTGTGACGAGGGATGACTTGATCGATGGCTTTGATCGCATCTTCACCGCTGAGATACTTGAGCAGGACGACGAAGCTGACGACCTGATCTGTGATCGGCAACTCCATGGCCGACTCGATGAGAGGCGCACCTTCTGTCTGCGGTTTCTTAGCATCAAAGGCGAGGAGCTTGACCATGCCTTCACCTGACGGAACAAAGGAATAGCCGTTCAAGAGCAAGCTCTTCTCGATGAACATGATGGCCTTTTCTTTTGGCAGCTCACCGGTGGTTTCGATGGAAACCGTCGCCTGTTCGGCATTAGCATCGCGGATGATTTTAAGTCCGGTCAGATCCTCATAAACGAGCAGGATTTGGGACAGCGGTGTATTCGGGAATTGTAACTCAACGCCGCCGTCTTCTTTGATGGCGTCCTCAGGCTTCATCGCAGGCTTGGCAGCAGGATCGCCAGCAGTATTGCCGAGGGCATTGCGGACCGTGGCCGGATTTGGCGGAGCACCACCTGGGCGCGGAGGCTGCGCGGTACCGGGCCTGTTGAAAGGCTTGGGGGCAGTATTTGGATTAGCCGTCGGCTGTTGTGGGATCTGTGCCTGAGCCGTGACGAGCAGCAGGTTTGCGAAAAGAAGGACGTGGCGTGCGAAGCGATGCATGACGAAAAAAGAGGAAGACACTCTGGATCAAGGTTGGGCAGGAATGACCGGTGCTGGGATCAACTGACGACGGCGTGAGATGACGGGTGCGGATGTGCCAGGGCTATTCGGTGTAGTCGGGACAACGCCTGGTTGTACGATGCCGGGCTGGGCAACATTGACATTGCCCACGTTACCGGCAAAGCCACCACCTGTGGCGTATTGTGGATTGCCCGGCTGTGCAGACACTCCACCGGGGAGGCCTGGCGCATTGAAAACACGGCCGTTGGGCACAGGCACTCCGGGCTTATTGAGCTGCGGCTGTCCTGGTCGATTGATGCCACCCACTCCGCCTGGCGCGCCACCACCAGCAGGCTGACCTGGAGCGCCCGCACCATTCGGACGCATGGTGTTATTGATCGTCACGGCCTGGGGTGCGGCGGCCTCATCATATTTGATCTCAGCCTCTTCAGTACCTTTGGCGATGACGGCTGAGGCTTCATTGCGATTGCGGTTGAAGTTAGCTTTCACCAATCGGAATTCCGCATCAGGCTTTGCGTCGCTAGAGATGTATTTGAAGTCGTTGGTCTGCTTGTTGCGGATGCTGATACGGATCTTGCCTTTGTTATTAAACATGCCCGCCAAAGAATAGTCCTGCGCCCAGTTCACCGTGGGCTGAGTCACTGCAACGGTCTTGAGCAAAAAGGGGTTCTTGTCCCAAGTACTCTGGTAGCGTGAGATGTCGAAAGCGGTGGGGATGACGGCCTCCTCCTCAGCAGGTGTCGCTTCAGGGGGTGCTCCTTCAGCAGTCGCTTCAACGGGCGTTTCTGCGGCAGGCGGTGAGTCAACAGTAGGCACAGATTCCTGCGCACGACTGACTGAAAGTCCAAGAGCTACGATCGCGATGGTGAGAAAGAACTTCATGAGGGTGGCAGTCTGAACCATTTTTGCACATTCATGTTCACGATGATTTCTTTCGTGTCTTCTTCGTTCGGCGTGATGGTCATCGCGGGGATGGTGATGAAGCCCGTCGGCTGCTGCAAATCATAGAGCCAGGCAAGCACAGGCTTCATCTCACCACGCGCTTCAAGAGTGACGTTGGCAGAGGTCATGCCTGCACGCTCGATAGCTTCAGTGAGCTGCTTCTGCGTGATCTTGACGCTGTGCTTAGAGGCAAGTTCATCCACCAAATTGAGCACGTTGGTGGAGGCTTCACCGGCTTTAGTAAACAAAGGCTGCTTTTCGCTGAGCCACGAAGAGCGCTGGTTCCAGAAGTCTTGTTTGGCCAGCAATTCATCTGCTTCAGCACGGCGCGTTTCCATCGCCATGGCTTGGGTGTCCACACGCTGCTTCCACGACTTCAGTTTCGTGAGACCGATGAAGGCCATACCGCCGATGAGGACGACACCGAGGCCAAGTGCGAGACGTTGTTCGTTAGCGGTCATTGCTGAGCTACCTCCGTGGTTTCTGGGGCGGCGACTTCGACTGGCCGCGCCTCTGCGCGGAACGTGGCGCGGCCATCAGGCAGACTCGTGGGCTGCGGAAATTCCCATGACCAGCGCTTGAAAGCAGGCGCAGCGACAAGCTTGTCTCGGAACTCAATGCCATGTCCAAGTGACGAAGCTTCACCATCCAGCACGATACCATCTTGCCGAATCTCAAAGCGAGTGAGTCGAATGCCCTCGGGTGGCAGCAAGACAACTAGTTGGTAGATGCTTTCGACTGGATAAGTTTCTGGAGTCAGCGCGGGCAGAATGTCATCCCACGCAGCCTTGGCATCGCGGATGGAGATCAATTCAGGCTCCATGGAATCCAATCGTGCCTCTTCAGCGATTATGCTGCGCTCACGCATGAGCACACGAGCGGCGAAGGCCCCAAGCGCTGCGATAAGCACAAAAGCAAAAGCCGCTGCGCCCATCATCATCATACGCCGCTGCTGTCTCTCATGACGAAAGCGCACCACAGGAGCTGGCACCATGCGTGACGATGAAGCGGGTGCCTGAGGCGGAAATTCACGGCGCACGACCACAGGCAAATCGACACCTTCTTGAAAGTCCTCAGGAATCGTATCGTGCTCTGCATCTGGGCTAGCAACACAGATGGACTGTAAGTTAGGCTGGAGTCCCGCGAGATCGAGCGAGGCGAGGATGCAGCGTATTTCCGCAGCAGCATCAGCATCAAGAGTGCGCGCGGCCAGAGCCTGACAGTGCATGGGTTCCCCCTGAT
>JBEBGU010000252.1:0-6086 GCA_040081325.1 Prosthecobacter sp. | reverse complement strand
CTTATAGGGTAGATTTGCGGCCTCAATTATTTTTAAAAAGTCTTCAGCGAGCTCGCCGCAGACCCAAAAAAACAGCCAGCAGACCCAACGAAACCGACCGGATGATCGTGATTTCCTGTCGGGTGTGTGCGAAAAGCTGTCGGGTGTGCGTGATTTCCTGTCGGGTGTGCGTGATTTCCTGTCGGGTGTGCGCGATTTCCAGTCGGGTGTGTGCGACAAGTCATCGGGTGTGCGTGATTTCCAGTCGGGTGTGTGCGACAAGTCATCGGGTGTGCGCGATTTCCAGTCGGGTGTGTGCGACAAGTCATCGGGTGTGCGCGATTTCCAGTCGGGTGTGCGCGATTTCCAGTCGGGTGATCGTGTCTTTTCTCGACCCCTTAGCGGCCTTTTCAGCGCCCTTTCTTCAAGCTTCAGCCTTCGACATTCGTCATTCGTCATTCGTCATTCGTCAGTCACCCGTCAGAACCAGCCTTTTCACAGGATGTCACAGTGAGGATACAGAGTCGTGGTCCGCATCACTCCATGTGCGGCTTCTGATCCCCACATAACTCATCACTCCATAACTCATCACTTCGTCCTTCATCCTTTCAGCCTCTCCTCCGTCCTCCCTCATTCGACATTCCTCCCCCACCTTTGCTTGCTATTGCTCGTAGGAACCGCTTTCATGGCGTCAGTTCGGTAAGAAATCACCTGTATGGCACGAAAAGCAACCAGCCAGCCCGAATCTGGCACCACTCGATCATCTTCATCCTTACACGAACCCCATTTACCAGGGCAGGGTCACGCAGGTGCAGCAGCAATAGTGAACACCACCGATTTAACCAAAATAATTTTTGTCACCCCCGCATTTGTCCCACCCCCTGTGCAATCATCGGCGAAATAATAGGTCCTAAAACTCCCGATGCACTTCGCTCACACCACCACCGACGGCCGCCCTTGGGAGCCGCTGGAGGATCATCTTCGGGAAGTGGCAGAGTTGGCAGGAAAGTTTGCTGATGCCTTTGGAGCTAAGGACTGGGGCCACCTCGCGGGTCTGTGGCATGATCTGGGGAAGTATTCGCAGGAGTTTCAGGATTACTTGGAGGCCGTCACAAGTGAAGCACATCTTGAAGAGAAGGAAGTGCCTGGGCGAGTCGATCACTCGACGGCGGGTGCTCAACATGCGGATCGGTCGGTGAAGATTGTGGGCAGACTGCTGGCCTATCTCATCGCGGGTCATCATGCGGGCTTGCCGGATGGCATGAGCAGCGCGGAGGGCGGCTCGACATTGGAGACTCGCTTGAAGAAGCTCATTCCTGCCTGGGCGGATGCGCCATCGGATTTCACCGCGGTGCCGCCAATGCCGAAGCCGCCGGGTTTCGCTTTCGTCAGTGGTCATGCCACTAGCTTTTTCCTGCGGATGCTTTTCTCGTGCCTCGTGGATGCGGACTTCCTCTGCACGGAGCGTTTCATGGACAAAGGCAAGTCTTCACGTCGTCCGCATCGTCTGCCCACCATCTCAGCGATGGAGGAATGCTTGCAACGGCACCTCGCGAAGTTTGGTGAGGCTGAGACGGAGGTGCAGAAGCAGCGTGCTGGCATTCTCAACGCCTGCCTTGATGCCGCAGAGCGTCCTCCGGGTTTGTTCTCGCTCACCGTTCCGACTGGGGGAGGGAAGACGCTTTCATCGCTGGCCTTCGCGCTCAAGCACGCACGCCTTCATGGCATGGAGCGCGTGGTGTATGTGATACCGTTCACCAGCATCATCGACCAGAATGCCAACGTGTTCCGTGATGCTCTTGCGGAGCTAGGAGATGATGTAGTCCTGGAGCATCACTCGAATCTCGATCCTGACTCGAAGCATGTGACGCAGACCACACGCCTTGCTTCGGAGAACTGGGATGCACGGCTGATCGTCACGACCAATGTGCAGTTCTTCGAGTCGCTTCATGCCAAGCAAACCTCACGCTGCCGCAAGCTGCATCGTCTCGCCAAGAGCGTGATTATTCTTGATGAAGCGCAGACTTTGCCGATCAGCTACATGCAGCCGTGCTTGAAGGCGCTGGAGCAACTAAGCACGAACTACGGCAGCAGCGTGGTGCTTTGCACAGCGACGCAGCCCGCGATTGTGAAACGCGATGATTTCAAGATCGGCCTACCAGCGCCGCATGAGATCATTCCTGACCCACCGAAGCTTTATGCGGCGCTCAAGCGCGTGGAGGTGACGAATCTCGGCACCGTACCAGATACGGAACTCTTACCACTGCTGCTAACGCACCCGCAGGCACTCTGCATTGTCAGCACGCGCCGCCATGCGGCGGAGTTGTTTCTTGCGCTGCCGAAGTCGGACGACAATGTGCATCTCAGCGCCCTCATGTGCCCGGAGCACCGCAGCGAAGTCATCACGATGATTCGCCAGCGGGTCAAAGAAGGAGAGCCGTGCCGCGTGATTTCCACTCAGTTGATCGAGGCCGGAGTCGATCTGGATTTTCCCGTGGTCTATCGCTCACTGGCGGGTCTCGACTCGATTGCGCAGGCAGCAGGCCGTTGCAATCGCGAGGGCAAGCTGGCTGGCATAGGGCAGACGTTTGTCTTTAAGCCTGAGCGTGCCATCCCCGCAGGCTACCTGTGCCAGAGTGCCCAAGTGGCAGAGCAGGTGATGCCTGGACATGCGGATGTGCTGGGCTTGGCTGCCGTGGAACATTACTTCCGTATGCACTACTGGCAGCGGAGCAGTGAGATGGATGCCAAGCACATCATGGAGTGCTGGCCGACCCAGCAGCCGAAGAAGCCAGAAGACTTGTTCCTCTACATGTTCAAGACCTGCTCGGAGAAGTTCCGCTTCATCGAGAGCAACTATCAGCCCGTCATCATCCCTTGGGGAGAGCGTGGAGAGCAACTGCGTGACGATATTGCGGCTGCCTTTGATCCGCGTGACCAATGGCCGCTGGCCCGGCGTGCGCAGCGCTTCATCGTCTCCATCCCGGAGTCGCTCTTCAATGCCAATCTGGGTAATAGCATCACGACCTATCACGACCGCTTTCATGTGCTCAACAGCAGTGTGGACTACCATCCGCAGATGGGCCTCACACTCGGCAACGATCAACCTTACGACCCCGAATCCCTCATCCTCACCTGAACCATGGCCTTTGGAATCAAACTACACGTCTGGGGCGACTTCGCCTGCTTCACCCGACCGGAGATGAAGGTCGAGCGCGTCAGTTATGACGTGATGACTCCCTCCGGTGCACGCGGCATTTTGGAGGCGATCTACTGGAAGCCGCAAATCCGCTGGGTCATCGACCGCATCCATGTGCTGAAGCCCATTCAGTTCACCAGCATTCGGCGCAATGAAGTGGCGTCCAAAGCCTCCGCCGCCACGGCGAAGAGCGCCATGAAAGCGGGCACGGGAGACATCGGCATCATCATCGAAGAGGACCGCCAGCAACGCGCCGCCTTGGTCTTAAAGGATGTCGGCTATGTCATCGAAGCGCATTTCGAGATCATGGACTTGAGATTCGACAAGGATGGCCCCGAAGCATCCCGCGATGACAACGCGGGCAAGCACCTGAGCATCTTCAACCGACGAGCGAAGGGCGGACAATACTTCCACCATCCCTACTTCGGCTGCCGTGAGTTCCCAGTGAACTTCGAGTTGATCGAGGGCGCTTTGCCTGAATCGACATTGCCCGTTGCGGACCGTGATAAGGACTTCGGCTTCATGCTTCACGATCTGGAGTTTGATCAAGACCCGAAGACCAAAGCCGTAAAGAGCACCACGCCGCGCTTCTTCCGTGCCGTGATGAAGAACGGCAGCATTGAAGTCCTACCCTTCCACCAAGCCCTCGCCTGAGCCATGATTCTCCAAGCATTGAATGATCTCTATGAGCGGCTGGCGGATGATGCCAGCTACGAGCTGCCGCAGCCCGGTTACAGCACGCAGAAGGTGAGCTTCTGCGTGGTGCTCAAGCCGGATGGAACGCTGGTGGACATCCAGGATGCCCGCATCACCCGCACTGAAACGACGAAGGCGGGCAAAGAGAAGACCACGCAGTTCTCACGTCCGGTTCTAGTGCCTGGGCAGGCCAAGCCTTCTGGTAGTGGATTGAATCCTTGTCTGCTGTGGGACAACAGCGGCTACATGCTCGGGTACAAGAAGGATGACGAGAAGCCAGGGCGCACCGCAGAAGCCTGCTATGAATTCCGCAAGAAGCACGTCGGACTCGAGAAGGAACTGAATATCCCAGAGTTCTCTGCGATCTGCCGCTTTCTTGAGTCATGGTCGCCAGCGAAGGCTCTCGAATACAAGGCCGGGCTCGATGACTTTGCTGCGACAGGCTTTGGGGTGTTTCAGATTGAGGGAGCAACGAACTATGTTCACCAGATGCCTGCGATCAAAGAGTGGTGGGCGAAGCAGCAGAACACGGAGCAGCCCAAACTTATCGCTCAGTGTCTCGTGACGGGCGAGATGCTGCCCATTGCCCAAACACACAAGCCAGCAATCAAAGGTGTCAACGATTCACAGCCGGGTGGTGCGTTGCTTGTGTCCTTCAACTTCAAAGCGGTCGAGTCTTATGGAAAGGAAGGCGACGATACTGGACAGGCTTTCAATTCTCCCATCAGCCAAACGGCGGTGTTCAACTATGCCAACGCATTGAACACGATGCTCGGTGGTCCACAGTCGCATCGGCATCGCGTGGTGATCGGCGATGCTACTACCGTACTCTGGACCGAGAAAGCGACGGCGGCGGAATCCCTCTTCGCGGATTTTCTCCAGGGCAACGCACCCGAAGAAGGCGAAGCTTCGCAGGATCAGGCTCTCGCCACACGCTTGCGCATGTTCATGGAGATACTCCGGCAAGGCGGTGGTGCGGAATTGACCAAGCTCGGTGATGATCCGCAGACAAAATTCTTCATCCTCGGTCTCTCACCTAATGCCGCGCGTCTCTCCGTACGCTTTTGGCATGTGGCGACTCTGGGGCAGATGGTGGACAAGCTGAAGGCGCATTACGATGCGCTGCGACTGCGGCGCTCATCAGACAAAGACCCGGAGTTTCCTGCTGTCTGGCAGATTCTCCGCCAGACAGGCCGTGAGTCGAAAGACATCCCGCCGCTGCTCTCCGGGCCGCTCATGCGCTCTATCCTCACAGGCAGCCGCTACCCGCAAGGACTCTTCAACGCGGTGCTCAATCGCATTCGAGCAGATCACGACATCACCTTCCTCCGTGCCGCCATCTTCAAAGCCTTTCTTATCCGCAACCATCAACTCGACATTCCCATGAGCCTAGACACCACACGAACCGAACCCGCCTATCTGCTTGGCCGCTTGTTTGCGGCTTTGGAGAAGACACAGGAAGATGCCCTCCCCGGCATCAACGCCACCATCCGCGACCGCTTCTACAGCGCCGCGTCAGCCACGCCGGGCACGGTGTTCCCGCGCTTGCTGCGCACCTATCAGCATCACCTCAGCAAGCTGGATGGCGGCTATAAGGTGAACCGTGAACGTGCTGTGCAGCAGATCATGGGTTCGCTGGATGACATGCCCGGCCATCTCCCGCTCGAAGGCCAAGGTCTTTTTGCCATCGGCTACTACCACCAACGCCAAGACTTCTTCACGAAAAAAGACAAACCCGAAACTGCCCAAGCCTAACCACTTCAACCATCTCAACACTACCACTATGAACAACCGCTACGACTTCATCTATCTCTTCGACGTTAAAGACGGCAACCCCAATGGCGATCCTGATGCCGGAAACCTGCCCCGCATTGATCCCGAAACCGGCCACGGCCTCGTCACTGACGTGTGCCTCAAGCGCAAGGTGCGGAACTTTATCCAAATGGTGAAGGCCGATGCCCAAGACAAGGACGCTGATGGCACTGCCCAAGGTTTCGATGTCTATGTGCGTGAGAAGGCTATCCTCAATAACCAGCATCTCCGCGCCTACAAGAAGCTCGACATTGACCCGAAGAAGGCCAAACAAGAAGAGCGTGATCAGACTCGTGAGTGGATGTGCAAGAACTTCTACGACATTCGCGCCTTTGGTGCCGTGATGACGACGGAAATCAATTGCGGCCAAGTACGCGGGCCGATCCAGTTCGCCTTTGGT
>JBEBGU010000977.1:0-1566 GCA_040081325.1 Prosthecobacter sp. | reverse complement strand
GCCAAAGCCCCTGATTCGCCGGCCAGCCGCCGTAGCGGCGGGGTTCTTTGTAAACGATGATGTTCTACGAAGTCGCTGGCTTCATTGTCGGCGCTGCGGCAGACTTGGTATTCGCATCACCCGTGTCGAGCTTGGGTGAGTTTTGGGCCAGTGTTAGCGATGCGATGGAGAACAAGACGACGATGATTCGATGGCGCATGATGAGAATGAGATTGGCTTTTTTGCGGTACTGATTCAGCGCCTTGGTTTGGCATTTGTGCTGCTCTTGCGAGCCGCTTTCTTTGGCTTCACGCTCTCCTCACTTCTTTGTGATTCGATCAGACGCTGTTCGCGAATGAGTTCGATGCGCAGTTCATCCTCGGTGGGCAGCACAAGCTTGTAGCGGCTTGCAAACAATTGCTCGCTGCCGTGGAGCACAGAGAAGCGCACCACGGAGGCATCCTTCGCCGCGCAGAGGATGATGCCGACGGTGGGATTGTCGCCGGGGCCGCGCTGTTGCTCGTCAAACATGCGCACATACATGTCCATCTGGCCGATGTCGGCATGGGTCAGTTCGTTTGGCTTCAGATCGAAGATGACGAAGCACTTCAAGAGATAGTTGTAGAACACGAGGTCGATGTAGAAATCCTTGGTCTCCGTGCTCACGCGCACCTGACGTCCGATGAAGGCAAATCCTTTGCCGAGTTCGAGCAGGAAGGATTGCAGATGCGCGATGAGGCGCTTCTCGAGATCGTTTTCCAGCAGGCGTCCCGTCTCTGGCAGGCCGAGAAACTCCAGCAGCACTGGATCGCGCACAAAATCGCGTGGTGATGGCGGCAGATCGGCCAACTTTTCCTCGGCTTCGTCGCGCACGGCCTTGCGATCACGGCTCGCTAGCAGCCGCTCGTAGTAGAGCCGGTTCACCTGACGGTCCAGGGCTCGGGAACTCCAGTTCTGAGTGATTGCTTCGTTGATATACCAGTCGCGTGCGGCATCGTTCTCGATTCGCATCAGCGTTCGATAGTGCGTCCAGCTCAATTCGGAACGCAGTGCGTCCCAAATTGGGAACGTGAGGTAAAATGCCCTCATGTGGCGCAGATTTCGTTCATCGAATCCCTTCCCGAAGTCCTGCGTCAGCACCTCGGCGAGCTTTGGCAAAAGCTTGGCTCCGTATTCAGCTCGGGCAGCTCCGCCTTGCTCGAACTCGACGATGTGCCGACCCACTCCCCAGCAAGTGCGCACCTGGGCGACATCCACCGCACGAACGATCTGCCTGCGGCTCTCGGTGATGAAAGCGCGGAGTTCATTCAGCAGACCGTCAAAGGTCGGTGCCTTGGCCAGTTGTGGAGACTGCTTTTTGGAACTGCGCGTAGGTTTCATGACACTTACTTAAACAGCCTGCTGCGGAATGCATTTCATGGTTTCACTGGCAAAAATGCCAGCCAGCGTGCCGCCGTCGATGATGAGGTATTTTTGAAAACGAGAACATCGAAGCATGGGAGCCCTCATCTTGGGATGCAGCGGGCTCATTGCCAAGATCAGATGATGAACTGAGAGCATTCGGGGCGCACGAGCGTTGAAGGCTGA
>JBEBGU010000251.1:0-6102 GCA_040081325.1 Prosthecobacter sp. | reverse complement strand
CACCCCCGACATGTGGGTTACGTCGCCGGTTCCGGCGCTGCCGACGAATGTCACGCATCACACCTTCCGCAGTGCTTCGATGCAGCGTGCGGTCGGTTTTTGCCTCTACCTGCCTCCGGGCTATGAAAAGGACACGCAGCGGCGCTATCCGGTGATTTATCATCTGCACGGTGCGGGCGGGAACGAGACGCGGAGCGTGTATTCGGCCAGTGTGCTGCATGAGGGCATTTTGGCGGGCAAACTGCCGGAGATCGTGATGGTCTTCCCGAATGGCGGACGCTCGACGATGTATCAGGACAGCGGCGACGGGCGCTTCATGGCGGAGACGATGATGATCAAGGAACTCATCCCGCACATCGACGCGACGTATCGCACGATCGCGGATCGCAAAGCACGCTGCATCGAAGGCTTCAGCATGGGCGGACGTGGCTCCACGAACCTTGCCATGAAGCATCCGCAGCTCTTTGGCTCGCTCTTCAACCAAAGCGGCAACGTCTATCACGTCTCCGACGCTGCGAACCTGCCAAACGCCTACCTGGGCGACGATCCGCAGCGCCTGCGTGACAACGACGCCTTCCTGAACCTCACGAAGAACCTCGACTTCATCAAAGCCAACCTGCGCATCCAGGTCGCCTGCGGCACCGCCGATCCCGATCATCTCAAAACCGTCCGTGAATACCACGAGGCACTCACCAAGGCGGGCATGCCACACAGCTACTTCGAAGTCGGAGGCCTCGATCACAACCAGAAGAAGATGATCGACGACCGCAAAGCCATCTGGTTCGATTTCCACATCGAATCCCTCAAGCTCAACCACATCGACCTCCACTACCTCAAGCCATGAAACTTTACCTCTATGTGTTCCTCGGTGCCCTCTGTGGTTGCCTTCAAGCTGCCGAACCGACGCTGCTCTTCTCCGATGACTGCGCCCGCGATGAAGCCACTCCGGGCAAGGAGGACATTGGCAGCGGCTGGACCAGCAACAGCGGCTGGCGGGCGAAAGGCCATCAGCAGGTCGATCTCAAGGACGGCGTGATGCACGTCACGAAGCACGCTGAGGCCGATCACGGCGTCGCCATCTTCCACGACGTCTCGTTTCAGGACGGCATGGTGGAACTGAAGTTCAAGCTCGCATACGGCGATGACCTGGGGCTCGACTTCGTGGATCGTGAATTGAAGACCGTCCATGCGGGACACCTCTGCATGGCGCGGGTTGCTCCCAGTGGCATCATCCTCATCGACTCGAAGACCGGGAGCATGAACAACGAGATCAAAGAGCGTCGCGAGAAAGGCGACAAATCACCCGAACTCGCCGCCTTGCTGAAATCGAAGTCCAAGATCATCAAATTCAACCTCAAGGCGGAAGAATGGCATACGATGCACATCACCATCGAAGGCGACACGATGACTGCCAAGATCGATGGCAAGGAAGTCGGCTCTTTCAGTAGCGAAGGCATCGCCCACCCGACGAAACGCATGATCACTCTCGCCGTGAACAAATCGGCACAGGTGGATGATGTGAAGGTGTGGAAGCTGAAGTGAGGCTCACTCCATGATTTCCGTCGGACAGTCCGGCAGGCTGGCGAGGAAGGCGCGGCCATAGGGCTTGGTGAGGATGCGGTTGTCGAGAATGGCAACCATGCCTCTGTCTTTTTGAGTGCGGATGAGGCGGCCAACGCCTTGGCGAAGTTTGAGGATGGCTTCGGGCACGCTGTATTCGCTGAAGCTGTTGAGGCCTTGTTCTTCGAGATGCTCCAGTCGGCTGGCGGTCAGCGGATGATCGGGGACGGCAAAGGGCAGACGTGTGATGATGACGTTGCTCAGGGCTTCGCCAGGGACATCGACGCCGGTCCAGAAGCTGTCGGTGCCGAACAAAATACTGTGTACGTCTTTCTTGAACTCGGCGAGCATCTGATGTCGTGGCATGCCGCGACCTTGGACAAGCAGCCGCCAGCCGTGGTCGAGGCAGAAGTCCTCCAGGCGGTCTGACATGGCGGTCATCTGGCTGTAGCTGGTGAAGAGCACAAAGGCGCGGCCTTTGGAGAGGCCAAGGAAGTGGGCGATCTTGTCCTGAAGAGCGTCTTCAAAGCCGGGCGTGCCGGGTTGAGGCATCTGCTTCACGAGGTAGAGCCTCATCTGCTTTTTGAAATCAAACGGACTGTGGATGCAGGCGGCCTGGGCCTTTTGTCCGCCGACGCGTTTGCGGAAGTAGTGGAGCTTTTCGTCATCGCCCACACCGAGGGTGGCGCTGGTGAAGACGCAGGCTTTACCGCCACCGAAGAAGATCTCTTCGAGCTTGGGGGAGACATCGATGGGCGCGCTGTGCAGGGCGAGGTTGCGGTTTTCTCCGGTGCCGCGTTCGGCCCAATAGACGTGGCCGTCTTCGCTCTGATCGAGGAAGGCGCTGAGATTGACACGCACGGCGGTGAGTCTCTTGGCGATGTCGTGCAGCTCGAGTTTCTGACCCTCGCTCTTCGCAGCGTCGCCCGCTTTGATGGCACAGGTGGCGATGCGTTGCAGCGGCAGGGCGAGATCGTTTTCCACGAGGCCGGGCTCGCGAATGCGGAACTCTTTGGCATACGCGCCGGTGAATTTGCAGACGGACTCGGCATTACGAAAGAAGGTCTCGGTCATGGCGACGGCCTGCACGACATCGCGGATGGCGTCGCTATCGCCAACGCTGGAGAAGAAGCCTTTGCGCGTCTTGGGATTGTAGAGTCGGCCGAGTTCGAAGCGGATGCTGGACTCGCTGACGTGAATGCCAAAGGCCTGCGCAGCGATGTTTTCGATGGTGTGGGCTTCGTCGAGAATGACGAAGTCGCGCGGGAAGATGAAGTTGGCGTCCTCGGCCAGAGTTTCATCAGCAGAGGCCAGCAGGGTGAAGAAAAGCGTGTGATTGAGCACCAGCACATCCGCCGCGGCCATGCGGCGGCGCACGTCCTGATACACACAGCCACTGCCGGGCGGGCAACGTCGCGGCGTACAGGCATGAGGCTCGCTGCGGACCATGGACCAGAGACGCGCGCCGGGCGTGAAGTCCATCTCGCTCAGCGTGGCGGTGGGGTTTTCGCGATGCCATTCCTCGACGAGTTGAAGCTCCGCGGCCTCGCTGCTGCTGAAGAGATCGCCGGTTTGTGAGAAGGCGCTCTTCAGGCGTGTGGGGCAGAGGTAGTTGTTGCGGCCTTTGAGCAGCTCGGCGTGAAAGTTGCCGACGAGCTGTTTCACGATGGGGATGTCTTTGTGAATGAGCTGCTCCTGCAAATTGATCGTGTGCGTGCAGATGATGGCCTTGCGTTTCTGCTCCAGAGCGAAAGTGGCGGCGGGCAGCAGGTAGGCGAGCGACTTGCCGACACCCGTGGCGGCCTCGACAATCAGCGCGCGGTTCTTTTCCAAAGCACCGGCGACGAGCTGCGCCATGTGCTGCTGCTGCGGGCGATACTCAAACTGCGCTGAGTCAGCCAGCTTGCCACTCGTGGAGAATGCGACATGCATCCTCTCAACAAGAGTGGGTCCACCGGTGCTGCCTTCAGAGGGATCGAGAATGCTGATCATGAGTCGCGCATGATGCCGGGGCTGAGCAGAATGTCATTCACTGATCCACACTGACGTACCGATGGGGGTCAGATCGAAGAGCTGGATGACGTCTGAGTTCTTCAAACGGATGCAGCCGTGGCTCATGGGGCGGCCGATGCGGGCTTCATCGTTCGTGCCGTGGATATAAATGTAGCGGTCGAAGGTGTTGTCATTGTGCGGTTGAGTGCCCGCCAGCCAGAGGATGCGGGTGAGCACGAGATCACTCTGGGTTTCCATGCCGGGCTGCCATTGGCCGACGGGCTGACGTGATTTGAAAATGGTGCCATTAGGTGAGCCGTCGCCATGCTTTTCTTGGACGATAAAACTGCCGAGCGGGGTTTTGTTGCTGCCGGGTTGAGTGCCGAGTCCGAACTTAGATGTCGAGCAGGGCCACTCATGCACAAGGCGTGTGCGATCCCAGAGTCTGAGGCGCTGGGTGCCGATGCTGACTTCGATGCGGGGTGTTGTGAGTGACATGGGTGAGTGTAATCGGGGACTCGATCAGGCCAAGGATTCGTTCTGTGTGTAGATACCCGATGCTGGTTTATTTCGGGGATCATTCAAGACTCCCTACTTTTCACCGATCCTCTTCGGTGCTTCTGCCCAGATGAAATCTACGGACACTTTACTGCAACACCCGCAGCGCCTCGCGGATCAGTTTGTCCGCACTCGTCGCCGGGTCAAAGCCCGGCTGCTTCACCAGATCGTTGATCGCTTTCTGCGCCTCACTTTGCTTATAGCCCAGCGCGATGAGACCGAGCACCGCGTCGCTCATCGCTTCCTGGCGCGGATCATGCGTGCCCTTCGCCACCTGCGCAGCCTGCCAGGCATCCACGACGCCGACCTTGTCCTTCAACTCCAGCACGATTCGCTCCGCCGTCTTTTTGCCCACACCCTTGATGCGAGCCAGCGCAGCCGTGTCATTGCGGATGACTGCATCTTTGAAAGCAGCCACAGGCATTCCGCTCAGCACCGACAGCGCCATCTTCGGCCCGATGCCAGACACGCGATCCATCAAAAGGCGAAATAGATCCCGCTCATCATTCGTGAAGAAGCCAAACAGCGTGTGCTCACGCTCCGTGACATGGTGATGGGTGAGCAGCATCACTTCGCCGCCTTGCTGCGGCAGACGGTCAAACGTCGTGAGTGGAATGTTCGTCAAATAGCCGACTCCGCCGACATCGACGATGGCTCGGTGCGGCATGGATTCGACGAGTTTTCCCCGGAGAAAGGCGATCATGCCGCTGATGAAGGCGCGTGGCAGGAATGACGCAAGAGCTTTGACGGGGTAAGTCAGGATGGTTCAAGACTCGTCAACATGGTCAAGCTGAGTATCCTCGTCACGGCCTTGATCAATCCTTGACCCTATTGACTCCATCTTGACGGTGAATCCTTCCATGAAAACTCTCTCCGTCCTCCTTCTCAGCCTTGCCTCGGCCCTCTTGGCGCAGGAGCCCGTGCGGTTAGAGTCACTGCTCATGCTGCCCGAGCCCCGAGTGCTGCGCACCGAGCGCTCGATCACTCCGACAGGCGCGGAGAAAACCGTGCTCTCTCCGGCACGAGAAATCGCTGACACTCCGGGCATCGAAGTGTATGCCAAAGAGGACTTCATGCGCCTCGGCCTGAGTCCCGAGACCTTCGCCGCGCGTGCCAGGAAGACCGCCGACAATCTGCTCGCCTCCCTCAAGCCCGACCTCATCAAGGATGCTCAAGGCAAGGTGCTATATGCCGTCTATCGCGGTGATCGCCCCGTCATGGCCTGTCTGCTCATCGCTCCATCATTGCCGCAGGTCTTCGAGGAGATGTTCGGCAAAGAGATCTGGGTCGCCTGTCCTGACCGCCATTCGCTCTTCGTGTTTCCTGCCAGACCCGAGGCCTTGGAAGAGTTCGTCGCTGACCTGGCAGAGCGGTTCCGGTCCGATGTGCATGCGGCGAGCCCGGAGGTCTTCTCCCTCAAGGCTGGCGAAGCACCGCGCGTCGTGGCCGCCTTTTAGCCTGGCCGAATACTCCAGCAAAAGCATTTGAAGCTATTCTTGAGGCTTGGGAAGCCCCATCTATGAAAGCGGGATCATCCATTCAGAAGCCGCCACGGCTGGCGTATAAGTAGGTAATTCAAACCCCACGCGCATCATGTTCAAATTCACTGACAAAGGCTCCGTCACCACCTGCGATGGTGTTTCACGCCGCGACTTCCTCCAGGCTGGTGCCCTTGGCGCGATTGGCCTCACGATGCCCGGCTTCGCCAAACTAAAGGCCGAAGGCAAGGTCGATGCCAAAAAGAGCAACAAGGCCTGCATCATGATCTTCAACCTCGGTGCGCCGAGCCAGCAGGATCTGTGGGACATGAAGCCGGACGCGCCGAGCGAGATTCGCGGGCCCTTCAAGCCGATCCGCACGAAGAGCAATGCCTTCGAGATCTCCGAGATCCTGCCGCTGCACGCGAAGATCGCGGACAAGTTCAGCCTTGTGCGTTCCTGCTACCACACCGCTGCAGCGGTGCATGACACCGGGCATCAGATGATGCAGACG
>JBEBGU010000250.1:0-6103 GCA_040081325.1 Prosthecobacter sp. | reverse complement strand
CGCCCGGCACGGTGCGCAAGAAAGGTTTCACGATGTAGTCGTGTGCTTCACGCAGATCCATGAGCTGGCGCTCACGAGTTTGTTTGCGCTGTGGAGCCTCCCTTTTGTAGTCGAGCGTGTAATAGACGATCTCGCCAAGGCCGGTGCTGATGGGTGACATCTGCGGGCTGAGTCCAGCGGGCAGTTCCACCTGCACGAGACGTTCGCTCACGAGTTGGCGAGCGCGGAAGAGATCAAATCCATCACGAAACACGAGCGTGACCTGCGAGAGGCCGGACTTCGTGAGTGAGCGGAATTCCTCCACGCCCTGAATGCCTGCGAGTGCGAGTTCCAGTGGATAGGTGACGAGCTTTTCCGTCTCCTCCGGGGCGAGGCCTGGCACGGCGGTGTTGACCTGAACCTGCGTGTTCGTGATGTCAGGCACGGCATCCACAGGCAGATGCATGGCGGAGAAAACACCAGCCGCGAGCAAGAGCAGCGACCCCATGATGATGAGGAAGCGGTTCTTCAGCGAAAAGTCGATGATGGATGAGATCATGGCTTAGTTGTTCGTGAGCTTGGGTGTGATGGATTCACCTGTGAGTGCAGTGCCGGTGAGGCGCTCGATCTCCATGCGGTGCTTCCAGGCATTGCGGCGGGACTCGATGAGCGAATCCATGGCGTCGAGATAACCGCGCTGCATTTCGACATAGGTCGCGGCAGGCACAGCACCGAGGCGGTAGTGGCGGTCAGCTTCAGCGGCGGCATCGGCGAACTGCTTTTCGCTCTCGGGCCTCCAGCGGGACAGTGCATCAAGCTCTGCGAGATAGGCGGAGCGCTGGACGGAGAGGTCGCGCTCAAGATCGCGCAGTGTGGCAAGAAGCAGAGCCTCAGCTTGTTGTGAGCGGGCTTGTTCAGCAGCGACGTTGCCCTTGTTCTTGTTCCAAAGCGGCAGCGGGATGGAAAAGGCGAAACCGCCCTCGATCTGAGTGCCACCGGCGTGCTGTCCGGCCATGTAGGGGCCAAAGGTGATATTGCCCCAGCGCTCGGATTTGGTGAGGTCGATCTTGAGACCTTGTTTGGCGACATTGAGCCGCTTTTGCTGAAGGTCGAAGTTCGTGCGAGCCGCCTGCTGCTTCAGAGTTTCCATCTGCGGCGCATTTGGAAATGAGGTGACAGCGCCGCTGAGTTGAATGGCTTGGTCAGGACCACGGCCACAAAGCACGGCGAGCGTTGCCATGGCCTCACGGACTTGCTTTGAGGCATCCGTCAAAGTGCGGTCGCTGGTGAGCAGTGTGGCTTCGAGGATGCGACGTTCGAGCAAGGCACTGACTGAGCCTGTGTCACGCTGCACGAGCACGTCGATGAGGGCTTCCAAACGCTCGCGGACACTGCGAGCGGCGTCTTCTTTACGCTTCAGCAAGATGACATCACCAGCACGGGCGCGGACTTCGTTGGAGAGCTGGGATTTGAACTGAAACAGGCCGAGTTCCGCGAGGGTGATGTCACGGTCAGCGATGGCTTTCCGCAAGGACATGCGACCTGGGAAATCAAAGGTCTGAAGGATCTGCGCACGCCAGACGAGGCCGTCTTTTTGCGCTGCGATGGCCATGCCACCGAGTTCAGTATTGAGTTCAGGATTGGCGAGCTGACCAGCGGACTGGCGACCGCCACGCGCGGCGGCGATCTCGGCTTCATAGAAGCGGACTTCGGGGTTTTTATTGAGAGCTTCGGTGACGAGGTCGCCGCTGGTGATAGCGGTGTTTCCCCGCCCCTGGGCGGTAGCGGCAAAGGCTGCGATCAGGACAGCGCGACGATAATAATGAGAGAGAGAAAGCATGAAAAAAACGGAGATGAATTGAGTGGAAAAAAGTTGCGACACAGGCGACTGACGAGTCGCAGTGGTGCCATCAGCCAGTCTTTAGATCTGGCGATGGCGACGGGCAGTTTCTCTCAAATCAAAAGCCGCACGTAGGCCAGCATGGGCCGTCGTTGCTGTTTTTGTTCATGGGTGTCTTGGACAAAGCAATCGCGAATCATATCGCGTGCAGGCCAGAGGACGGAAAGGGTCAAAAGATGCGTCTCTTGAACATTGAGCGCTTGTGCCGTTTGCACTTTCTGCCCCACCTCAGCACGCAGACTGGCACTGGCGGTGACATGCGCTGTGCTCATCTGATGATCGCCTTCCTCAGAAGCGGCACACATGCTGACGATGATCTTTGCCAGGGCATTGCAGTGATCCGCCACTCGGGGAGTGTACTCATTACTGCGATGATGCAGCGTGAGCTGAAGACCCTGCTCAGACTGCTGCACGACCACTGCATGACTGCCGTCCAGCCACGCGGCGAAGGACACCATGGCAGGCATCACCGAAGTCCCGGTGATGGCGTAAGCCACCAGCAGGACGAGTGCGATGATGCGTTGATGCATGGAGCGTGACATGATGTGCGGGTTGTAATTACGCATCATAGAGCAAGGTCATTGTCTGATTGTTGCTTCATTACGAAATGATCATCTTCAGCCCGATGTTCCATGTGCTTGATCTGGTGTCGCAAGCTCTGGCAGATGCGGTGCATATTGACCGCCACGGCGACGCGTGTGCGGCCCTGGTCATCTGCGATGGCCTGACCTGTCTTTCCCTCCCAGTAATGAAGATGAAGCAGATGACGCTGTGATTCAGACAGGGTTGAAAGGCTCTGGGCCAGCGCCGCAAAGCGGGGTTCGTCTGCATCGCTTTCACTGCCGCCGAAGAGTTCATGATGATCACTGTAGGCCATGTCGCGCTCATGCCGCCGCGTGTTGTCACGCATCTGATTCTGCGCCATCCGCCAGGCGATGGTCTTCACCCATGGGAAAAACAAGGTGCCGGGACGGAAGCGGTCATGCTTGCGAAAGGCCGCCACCATTGCGTCATGAGCGAGTTCTTCCGCCACAGTCTCGGACAGCCTCATGGCAAGCCAGCGTCGCATCCTGGGCACGCAGTATTGATAGAGCCTGGTGGCCGCAGCCTCATCACCATGAAGGGCAAGCGCGAACCACTCAGCGCAGGCATCTGCATGCTGACCGAAGGAGGTGTCATCGAGCGTGGCTTTCATGGCGATGGGTGAGGGTGGATGAGTGCACGAGACTCCGGCAGCCGTCAGGGCTTCACGAGGCGGAAGAAGCGGCTGCCGGAGTTCATCGGCACGGTCACGGCGCTCGTGCCGTTCACGGTCGTGATGGCGCGTGAAGAGTTGAACCAACTGGTGGGACTGAGGTCAGGGCTTTCCTGAAGAGTCCAGCCGGTGAAGGAATCAGGCCATGAGACGCTGAGTGCGCCGGGCGTGTCCACAGAGATGCCGACATCAGGCTTCACCACCACGTTGTTCACGCCGAGCATGAAGGGCGAGAGGCTGGGGGTGATGGCTTCGATGACATTGGTCGCCGGGTTGACTTTGCAAGGCAGCTTCTCCCACACGCCATTGTTGAAGTGGTAGATGGAGAGCTGGTTCTCATCATAGCCGGCGGGGAGCAGCGCGGGATTGTAGCCGAACTTGAGTTTGATGTTGCCGGTGTGGGCACCGCTGTACTTGAGGTTCCAGCGCTGTTTGCGCGTGCCACTGGGGGTTTCAAAGGAAGGAAGCTCAAACTCGCCTTCCAGTTCGCGCTCGCCGATCTCGTCGTCATCGGCTTCTGAGTGTTCGCCGTAGAAGGTGCCTTCCTGGTCGATGTCTTCGAATTCGAAATCAACGCCGCCTGTGTGACCGGAGCCGCCATTGCAACTACCATGACCGCCGGTGCCGCCTGTGCCGCCGCCGTCAACGATGACTTTGGTGCCAGTAAGCAGGCTGAGCACGATGTCGAAGTTCACGCTCTGTCCTGGAGCGATGGCACCGAGTTCCCAGCGCTGCGCGCCAGAGATCCAGCGGTCTGCGGGTGCAAACGTGTCGCGATTTTTGCGGCCTAGATACGGGGCGCTCTTCCAGTTGTCCTCGATGGAGAGATGCACGCCGTCGCTTGGCTTGCCGACGGAGTGATCGTCGATGCCGTTGTTCTCGATGCCGTAGTGGCCGATCTCGAAAGCACTCGGAGCGACTTTGGAATGGAAGCCGATGAGATCCTCAAGGCCGACCGTGGAGCTTTGAGTGCCCGCGGCTCCTGCATCCACGCCGGACATGGTGATGTCATACTGATACTCGGGCAGCTTGCCGACATAGCTGCGGTTGTCATACTGACCGCGCTGGGAGATGAAACCGTGGAGCAAGTGGAAGAGCTGCACGTTGGTGAGCTGCACGCCGCTAATGTTCTTCACGGTGAAGGTTTGATTCATGACATAGCGGTTGCTGTTCACCGAGACGGGAGCACCGGCGGCTGAAGCTGGTTTCACACCCATCGGCGTGCCGGTCACGGTATCGACCATCTCAAAGCGCAGGGTGATTTCGAGATCGCCATTCGAGATCACCGATTGAGCGATGGGCAGGCCGTCGAGGTTGCTGCCGATGAGATGGATGCCTTGAACGACGGTGAAGTCGGAGTTTGTCCTCCAGTCAGGGAAGAGGAAGTTGGGCTCCATCCATGTCGGATCGACCGTGTTGCCATCGCGTGAGTAGCCAACAGCGCTGCCCCATTCACCGGAGAGATACTCACGACCCTCGAAGCCAGGCGTGTTGTCCAGCAGGAAGTCGGAGTAGCCGAAGTCGGTCAGCGTGATGTTCCAGTTCGGATTGTCGAGCTGCATGGAGCCGCCCACGCTTGCCGTCGGACTCACGATGATGTTGTCCACCAGGAAGCGCTGGGCGCCGAGAGGCAGGTCTGGCAGTTGCACGATGATCTGGTCAAAGCTGCCTGCACCCGAATTGAATTCGATCGTGCCGACAGGCAGAGAATCGCCCACGGTCACGGTGCCGTGAGCGATTCCTGTGCCCACCACGACAGGCACTCCAGAGGAGGTGTCGATGGCTGAGATTTGCAGTGTGGAAGCCACAGGGACGTTCAGTGCTTCGACCGTGGCAAAATCAAGACTGATGCCGGTCACAGCCTGATCGAGCTGGATTACCAACTCCGCGCTATCGACTGCTGGCTCGATGTAGTTGCCAGAGAACTTCGACAGCGTGCGACCGCTGCTGACCTCTGTCTGCACAGTGAATGCATCCACCACTGAAGAACTGAACGTGGCGGTGAAACCCACGGACGTTTGATTGAATGGCAACGCCTGATTCACTGGCGGCACAGGCGTGGAGGTATCGAAATCAAAGTGAATGCCGAGAGCCGGTGGCGTGAAATTTGCCACATGGCCGCCGCTGGCTGTCGGGGTGAATGTGTAGCTCGCGAGTGTGCTGACCTCTGTGCCGACGGCATCTGTCCAGTTGATGAAGTTGTAGCCCGCAGTCGCAATCGCCACGAGGGTGACACTGCTGCCTGCATTGACAACTCCGCCGCCGCTGGTCGTACCACCGATGGAAGGGAAAGCGGAGGTCGTGATGCTGTAGCCAGCAACGAAGTTTGCCACCAGCGTGCGATTCGCAGTCGCCGTGAATGAGTAGGTCGCTGAGGCGCTAACCTGCACGCTGGCCTCCGTCCAATTGACGAACGTGTAGCCTGCATTGGCCGTGGCGATGAGGGTGACATTGCTGTCTCCTGCGACCGTTCCGCCGCCAGTCACGCTGCCGCCTGCTGCGGGTGCCGCGCTGGCGTTGATGGTGTAGTTGACGCCGCCATTGAAGTTCGCCACGAGATTGCGGACAGGAGCGGTGTCTGGCCGCGCCTTGAAGGTGAAGGCTGCATCGACACTCACCACGTTGCCGTTTTCCGTCCAGTTGGCGAAGGTGTAGCCATTGTTCGGGAAGGCCTCGACGGTCACGTTGTCGCCGTCTTCAAACTGTCCTCCGCCACTCGTCGTGCCAGCATTGGCAGGAGCAGAGGCGGTGGTGATCGTGGCCACAGGGGCAAACGTCGCTGAGAGCGCGCGATCCGCTGTGACGGTGAAAGTGTAGTTGGCTGAGCTGCTGACGTTGGTGCCGCCAACTCTCCAGCGTTTGAAGATGTAGCCAGCGTTTGGCACCGCAGAGACGGTGATGCTCGTGCCATCAGCAAACACACCGCCGCCTGAGGTGGTGCCACCAGCCGTAGGACTGGATGCCGTGGT
>JBEBGU010000249.1:0-6116 GCA_040081325.1 Prosthecobacter sp. | reverse complement strand
CTCTGGCAGCCATGAAACGACCCCGGCCAGACGTCGTCGGTGAGTTCCGAGACAAGGCGGCCTTGCTGCAAAAGAATCATCCTCTGCTCGGTGCGGCCCAAGGCGTCATCGAGCGAATCATAAGCGAAGCACTTGCGGCATGACAAAACCCGCGAAGCCAAAAGCCGCAGCCCCAAAGTGGCGAAAAAAACTCAGCCCCAGGCAACGCCCTGGTTAACGCGCCCCCAGAAGATCAGATCCCTGAAGGGGTAAATCCAGTGACCTGCAAACTGCCCTGGATAGATCGCGACGATTGCGGAGGACTTGAAGGTGGAGGTTAGAAGAAGCAGAGGCCAGAGGGCAGCTTGCCAGTTTGTGAAGACCGCCTAGCTTTGAGCACTCATGAACCTGTCTATCCGTCCTCGCCGCAACCGCCAGTCGCCTGCCATCCGTGATCTCGTGCGCGAGACGGAGCTGACGCCGGGGCATTTGATTTATCCGCTCTTTCTCCAGGAAGGGGATGTGAACACGCCCATCGACGCGATGCCGGGCTGCCAGCGCTGGAGCGTGGCGGATCTGGTGGAGGAGGCGGGCATGGCCCATGTGCTCGGGGTGCCGGCGGTGGTGCTCTTCCCGCGCATCGCCGATGATCTCAAGACGCGCGGCGCTGAGGAATGCCACAATGACAATGGTCTGGTGCCGCGTGCGATCCGGGCTTTGAAGAAGGCGCACCCGACGCTGACGGTGATCACGGATGTGGCGCTCGATCCTTACAACAGCGACGGCCACGACGGGCTCGTCACGGATGATGGTCGTATCTTGAATGATGAAACCGTGGCCGTGCTCTGCGAGCAGGCGCTCTGCCATGCGCGTGCCGGGGCCGACATCGTATCGCCGAGCGACATGATGGATGGTCGGGTGGGCGCGCTGCGAGCAGCGCTGGACGGTGCCGGTTTCACCAGCGTCTCGATCATGAGCTACACGGCCAAGTATGCCAGCGCCTACTACGGCCCCTTTCGCGGTGCGCTCGACTCCGCACCAAAGGCGGGCGACAAGAAGACCTATCAAATGGACCCCGCCAATGCCCGTGAGGCGCTGCGTGAAGCGGCGCTCGATGAAGCCGAAGGCGCGGACATTCTCATGGTAAAACCTGCTGGTCCGTATCTCGACATCATCTGTAAACTACGCGCTGCCACCACTCTGCCCATCGCCGCGTATCAAGTGAGCGGCGAGTATCTCATGATCAAAGCCGGTGCTGCTACAGGCTGGCTGGATGAGGACAAGGTGGCGTTGGAATCCCTGCTCGGCATCCGCCGTGCCGGAGCGGACATGATCCTCACGTACTTCGCCAAACGAGTGGCGGAGATGATGGCGTGAGCCATTGACAGCAGCGCAGCATGTCATGATCTTTCCGGCATGAAGACACTTCCCACATTCCTTTGCCTCAGCGCTCTCATGCTCGCTTCCGCCTGTGCGGACTTGGTGACGGAGGTGCCGGTCATCGAGCTGAAGCCGAAGCCTGAGGACGAGACTTTTCAGGTGACCTTTGCTTTTCAGAACAAAGGCACGAAGCCCGTGAAGGTACTCAACATTGAGAGCGCGTGCAGTTGCCTGAGTGCCTCGCTCGACAAGGCGCTGTATCAACCGGGTGAAAAAGGCACCGGCAAGGCCGACTTCAAGATTAGCACCTTCAGTGGCCGCCATGAAAAAAGCGTGCATGTGCAGACCGACGATCCGGCGCAGGCCGAGTGGGTGATCACGTTTGCCATCGACGTGCCGGAGATCATCAAGATCGAGCCGAAGACGCTGCAATGGTGGCTGGGTGATCCGGCGGAGGCAAAGACGACTCGCGTGACCATGATGGGTGCCGAGCCGATGAAGATCACTAACATCACCTCGACTCGCGAGCAGGTGGAGTTCTCCTTTAAAGAGATCACACCCGGCAAAGAATACGAAGTCACCGTGACGCCGAAGAGTACCGGTGAGGTCATGCTCGGTGCGCTGAAGATCGAGACCGACAGCAAGATCTCCAAGTATCAGCGCCAGCTTGCTTTCTTCTCCGTGTATCGGAAGCCCGGCGCTGAGGCCGCCAAGCCATGAAGCAGGCGCTGATCCAAGCTTGCCTGATTGCCTTGCTCGCGGGAGTCTTGGCTGCGGGTGCGTTTCAGTTTCATCCACATGCTCCGGCGCTCTATCTTATCCAGGAGCCAATGCTGGCAGATGAGATTGGCTTAAAGGAAATCAATGAGCGCTGGAAAGGCGACGTCCTCTGGCTCGATGCGCGGCCACGCGATCAGTTCGACGCGGCGCACATCCCTGAGGCGCGGCTGCTCAATGAGCAGGATTTTGATAACCAACTGTTTGAAATTTTGGACACGCTACTAACCGTCACCAAGCCGGTCATCATCTACTGCGGTGGTCAGAAGTGCGAGGCCAGCCGTCATGTGCGCGAGAAGCTCATGACGAGGGTGCCACTAGAGCGCTGCTTTGTCCTCAAAGGCGGCTGGCCAGCCTGGCTAGCAGGGCAGGGGAAGTAGGGGCTTACAGTGGCTTGTCGTAGATCTTCTCAAACACGGCAGCCGGGCCTTCGCTGATGCGATTGGCATCGACGATCGGGATGCCGTCGGGACCGAAGCGGGCGGTGACGGTGGCACCTTTGCCTTCACTCATGTATTTGAAGTTCAGATCGCGTACACGCGCGGCGGCATCGACGAGGGCGCAGGTGATGCGGGCGTCTTCGGCGGTGGGATACAGATGCGCGACGGCATCCAGCGTGGCTTTGTCAAACTTCACCTGACAGATGGCCACGAGGCCGACGGTGAGGCTGTCCACGCCGTAGCCGATATAGCCTTTGCTGCCATCGGGGCGGGCAACTTCGCGGGTGAAATGATTATTGCTGGTGCGTGTGCCGCCGCCCTGATTCCACCAGCGGAAGCCGCGATACTGCTGGTCGCTCTCGACCTTGCCATCGGCTCCGACGATCTCATGCCCCTGATTCACCGGGCCTTCGAAGTCGGCTGGAGTGACCCAGTTGTTGTGGAAGTTGATGCTCATGCCGTTCTCGAAATCGACACGCACCTGCACGGCGTCGTAGGCATTGATGCCATCGCGAATGAGGCGCTTCTTTTGGCCGACCGCCGTCAGAGAGACGGGCTTGCTGCGGTAGTAGCTCCAGATGAGATCGGTCCAATGCGGGCCGACATAACTGAAGGGATCGCTCGACTCGACCCACTTGAAAGTGCTGGTGCTTACCTCCAGCGGCTCCTCCAGATAGGCGGTGCCATAAAGCGGCGCGCCAATGCGGTTTTGGATGTCATCGCGGATGCGCAGATGATCCGGGTCATAGCGCTTGTGCATGTCCACGGCGACCACGCAGTTCTTGGCGCGTGCGAGTTCGATGATCTGATCGGCCTCGTGAATCGTCAGGCACATGGGTTTCTCCGTGAGCACATGCACACCCTTTTCCAAAGCGGCGAGAATGGGCTGCGTGTGCAGATGATCCGGCGTGGCCACAGCCATGACATCGAGATCAGGAATCTCACGCAGGATGTCCACCCAAGGCTCATCGCCATGGAAAGCGCGCGGCTCGTGACCCGTGAGTTCTTTGAAAGCTGCGGCTGCCTTTTGCGCTGACTTCTCCGAGCGCGTGGCCACGGCGACGAGATCAAACTTCACCGGTGCAAGCTCGCGTGAGTGTTCATCGAGCCCGACACGCGCAAGCTGTCCGGCGATGCCGAAGCGTTGCAGGTCGGCATAAGCGCGGGCGTGGACATCTCCCCCAAACATGCCCGCTCCGACGAGGGCGATCTTGATACGACGTGGTTGTTCCATAAGTGGCGCGGAGTCAAAGCGGGCCAGCGCCAGGACGCAAGGCGCGAGGTGTGTATCCGAGTGATGGAGTCTGGGCGGGAAATGATGCCCCCACTCCTTGCCCTAACTCCTCGCGGCGAGCTTTAGCTTGAACTTCTCCACGGCGCTCTTGATGAGCGGATCGTTTTGGAACTCTTCACTGACCTTGTCGGCGCTTGGAGCTTCAGCGGGTGCTGGTTCTGCTGCTGCGGCGGGCTTTGGTTCTGGCTTGGCAGGAGTTGAGTCGCCGAGATCGAAATGCAGTTCCGTGACCGGCGGTGGCTTCAAAGAAGGATCGAGCACGAACTCAAACTTCACTTTCGTGCCGAGCAGTTCTTCGGCGATGCCTTCGAGGAACGAGCGTTGATTGTCGCGATTCAGGCTGTCCTTGGCGTGCGCTTCAGTCGTTGGGAAACCCACCTTCACGATACTGCGTGCGATGGACTGCACGGTGCCCAATTGCACCCAGCTCGCGATCAGTGAGCGCCGCTCCTGCACAAGCTGGGTCAGTGCCGGCCAGAACTCTTCGTGGGAGACGGCGGGTGCCACTTCAACGGGAGTCGCCGCAGGTGCGGGTGGAGCCTTTTGTGGCTCAGGAGCCTTGACTGGCGCTCTCTCCTCGGGCGCAGGTTCGCGCAAGACATTCGACGAGACTGGCGCAGGTCTGCTTTCCGGGAGTGGCGCAGGCTCTTCCATTTTCGGAACCACACGCTCCACCACGGCGGGCTTCACTGGGGCTGCGGCGCGAGCGGTGGTGACTTGCGGACGCGGAGCAGGCTTGGGCAGAGACGCGATGTCGCCGCCACTGCCCAGCGCTTCGATCACATCGCTCAGGCTGACTTCGTTGTAGTTCTGCACGGCCTGGATCACGCCCAGCTCGAAATGCAGACGTTTGTTCGTGGCCCAGCGCATCCGTGCATCGACTTCGGCGAGACCATCAACGACGCGCAGCAACTGCTCGGTCGAGGCCATCTGGCTCTGCTCGGTGACTTGAGCGGCGATGTCGGGTTCGAGATCCTCCGCACCAGCTTCGGGATCGGCTTGGCTAACTAAAAGCGTGCGGAAGTGCTGGATGAGATCGGTCAGCAGCTTACCCAGATCTTTCCCCGCCTCGCTGGTTTCATGGACGAGTTGCAGCGCGCCCACCGTGCTGCTTTCCAAGATGCGCTGCGCCATCGCGGAGACGGTCTGTACGGAGGTGAAGCCAAAGATCTCCAGCACATCTTCCTCACGGATCGTGTTGCCGCAGAAGGCCACGAGCTGATCGAGCATCGACTGCGCGTCACGCATCCCACCATCGGCTCCTTTGCCGATGGCAAACGCGGCTTTCTCATCGAGATCCACACCTTCGAGCTTGGCGATGTGCAGCAGGTGATTGGCGATGATCGTCAGCGGGATGCGGCGCAGGTCGAAGCGCTGGCAGCGGCTGATGATCGTCGGCAGGATCTTGTTCGCCTCGGTCGTGGCAAAGATGAACTTCACATGCGGCGGCGGCTCTTCCAGCGTCTTCAGCAGCGCATTGAACGCGGCGGTGGAGAGCATGTGGACCTCATCGATGTAGTAGATCTTGTAGCGGCAGCGCGAGGGGGCGTATTTCACGCTCTCCCGCAGGTCGCGGACTTGGTCCACGCCGTTGTTGCTGGCACCGTCGATCTCCAGCACGTCCAGGCTGTTGCCCTCGGCGATCTCTTTGCAGATCGGGTCATCATAATCAAACTCCACGCTGGGCCCGTTCGGGCAGTTCAGCGCCATGGCAAAGATGCGTGCGGTAGAAGTCTTCCCCGTGCCACGCGGCCCAACGAAAAGATATGCATGAGCCAACCGGTTCTGCGCGATGGCATTCCTCAGCGTACGGACGACATGCTCCTGGCCGAGCACATCAGCGAAGGTTTTGGGACGATATTTGCGGGCGAAGACCTGGTAACTCACGCGCCGATGCTAGCGTGTCACCGTTCGGAGGCGAGGGGATTTTTGGTGTTCAGCGGTTTATGCGCCGTGGCTGCGTGGAAGGCATGGACGCGCTGGGGCAGAAGGCGGGGTTTGGGCGGGACTCAAGGGATGGCAAGTCGTGGGTCACACTTCATGTGCGACAGCGAGATCGGAAGCGAAAGAAGAGACGACATCGGGCGGATTCACTAACGCGGCGAACTGCAAACGATCTTCATCACTCTGGTCACCCATCAGCAGATTGAGAACTAAACCACTTCGCTGTGCGGGTGTTCCGACAAGCCCTTCCGAGTCAAACTGTCGCAATGCGCTCAGGAATGCCGTTACGACCTGCTTAACGA
>JBEBGU010000248.1:0-6123 GCA_040081325.1 Prosthecobacter sp. | reverse complement strand
TTGTAGGCCGTCCCGGTCATCTTGCGCGGCTTGCCATTCGCATCAAGCGCCACGCCAGGCCCCCAGCCTTTGGTGGTGTGCCCGACGTTCCAGCCTTTCTCGGCGAGTGCCTCCCCCCAGCCTTTGAACTCGGGCGGGAAGTAGCAGATGTGGTTCGCTGCCTCTTTGAGCTGCCATGAATTGCGCCCTGTGAGAATGCAGGCTCGCGATGGCGCGCACTTGGCATTCGGCGTGTAGGCGTGATTGAAGAGCAGGCCTTCCTTGGCGACTCGATCAAAGTTCGGCGTCTTCACCCAAGGTGTACCGTAAGCACTCGCGTGTGGCCCCCAATCATCGGCGATAGCGAAAAGGATGTTGGGTCGATCCGCCGGGAATGCTGAATTCAGTGCAATGAATGAGGAGAGGATAAAGGCGACGATCTTCATGTGATTGAGCTTAACGAAGGGTGAGCTTGAAATGCTTCAAGTCCATGACTTGAGTTCCGGGCATAGAAAGGGGTTCCAGCATCAGTTTGGCGGGACCGCGCTTAAGCTTCAAAGTTCCGAGTTTCAAAGTGCTCCATTCACGATTGCGATACTTGGTCTTACCCTCGGCATCACGATGCGGCAGCGGAATTTCCGGAGCCAGCGCAGTGATGATCGTGGCTTCTCGTGATTGATCACCGATGGACACGCGGACTTTAGAACCTGCGTCTGCGGGAGGACAGGCGTAGGCGAGTTCGAGATCGTATTCGCCCGCAGTGGTGACATCGATCTCGAACCAGACTTTGGCTTTCACATCGGTCCAGTTCGTGAGCCAGTCATTGGCGAAACCGGGGCCGCTGGCAAAGCGGAGTGGCTTGTCTTGATAGGACTGCGGCGCGTGTAGCTCGACGGGATTCTGCTCACTGTGCCCGATAGGCAGAGGAAAGCGCTGCAAGCCGGCACTGGAGATGTCGGCGAACCATGTATCGTATTGCGCGCTGAGTTGCTTCACGATGTCCGCATGATCGGCGGCGATGTCCTTCGCTTCACCTGGATCATCAGTCATGTCATAGAGCTGCCACGGCGTCGCACTGGCATCGTTTGCTTTTGCCTTAGAGCCACCCGCAGCACCTTTGATCTCACGCACCAGTCGGTAACGCTGAGTACGCACGGCTCCGGGAAACTTGTTGGTTTCGTCGATGGGATTGTGCGTGAAAAGCGTGCGCACGGGCCAGCTTCCACTCTTCTGCAGCAGTGGTTTCAAGCTCACTCCATCCAGCTTCGAGTCATTCATCTTAACATCGCAGAGGTCCATGATCGTTGGCAGCAGGTCCATGTGTGCTGTGATCTCTTTCACGAGATGCGGCGTCCAGTTCGCCGCAGGCCAGCGCATGAACAGCGGGACTCGTGTACCGCCCTCATGCACGCTGACTTTGCCACCTCTCATGCCAGCATTGTAGGTCTTCACACCAGCCGTGCCGCCATTGTCAGTGAGAAACACCACGAGGGTGTTTTCAGTCAACTTCAGCGTGTCGAGATGCGCCAGCAGACGGCCCACGTTGTCGTCGATGTTTTCACACATGCCGTAAAACGCGGCCACGTTGTCGTCGAAACCCTCGGCTTTAAATTTGTCAAAGTATTGGTTCGGCACCTGATAAGGTGAGTGCGGCGCGTTGTAGGCCAGATAGCAAAAGAATGGCTTTTTCTGCTTCGCGGTGATGAACTGCATCGCGTCATCTGTCAGCACATCGGTGATGTAGCCCTTCGTCGGCTCCTGTGTCGATCCGCGAAGCAAAGTGGCATCGAAGTAGTTGTTCCAGTGGCCGTTGTTGAAACCAAATACATGCTCAAAGCCCTGCCCCTGCGGCGTGAATGGAAACTGCTCGCCATTGTGCCACTTGCCGATGCATGCCGTGCGATATCCGCCAGCTTTCATAGCCTCCGCCATCGTGATTTCTGACGCCTTCATGGCCTCGCGGTTGTGCGTGACGCCATGACAGCCGGTCCGCAAAGGCCAGCGCCCCGTCAGCAAAGCCGCGCGTGTCGGCGCACAAAACGAGTTCACATAAAACCGATCAAAGCGCACGCCTGTGTTGCCCAGCTTGTCGATGTTTGGCGTTTGCAGATGCGTGTTACCGTGAATCGAGAAATCGCCGTAGCCCTGATCGTCGGTGATAATGAGCAGCACATTCGGCTGCGCTGCGAAGGTCGAAGAACAGAGGCCGAAGACAAGCAGCTTGGAGACAATGCTTTTCATGAAAGGGGTCACTTGATGTAATCCGCTCCGGTGAGGCTGGTGAGCACGGATTGCTGCCATTCACGAAGCTGTGACTTGAGCTTTTCGGCTGTAGCGGGCTGTTGCTCGATGAGATTGATTTTCTCAGCAGGATCAGACTTCAAATCGAAGAGTTCGAGCTTCGGCTCGCCATTTTTCTGCTCGTGGATAACGAGCTTGAAGGAGCCGTCGATGATCGCGCGTGGGCCGAGGTAGTCGGCGCCGGTGATGGTGGGATGGCGGAAGTTGGTAAAGTCGCGTGTGGCTTTTCCACCCATTTTCTTGGCGAGCGGTGTGGTGCCTTGTTGCAGCGCGGGAGCGATGTAGGGCTCGCCTTCGGATTTGCCGATGTTGCATTCCCAAAAATAGAGCGGCTTGGCGCGCTCGGTCATTTTGCCATCGAGCAGCGGTGTGAGGTCGATGCCGTCGATGGGACGTGCAGGCTGCGGCTGGCCGGTGATGGCGGCAAGCGTGGGCAGTAGATCGCTGGTGGTGGCACGGACGTTTGTGGTGCGCGGCTTTGGAATGCGCGCGGGCCACTCGATGAGGCCGGGAACTAGCGTGCCACCCTCATAGACCTGGCCTTTCACGCCGCGATGGGGGAAGCCGAGCGCGGCGTCGGGTGAGGTGCCGTTGTCGCCACAGTAAAAGAGCAGCGTGTTGTCGCGCAGGCCTTGTTTGGCGAGATGTTTTCTCAACGTGCCGATGGCGCGGTCCATGGCGGTGATCTCCGCATAGCGTTCGCGCAGGACTTCGCCTTGAGGACGCTTGGTGGGGCCGCCAGTTTCGTTTGAGGTGAGTTTGACCAGCTTGGTGTATTTCGCGGGCAGATCGTCGTAGAGCGCGAGGTCTTCGGGCAAGCCGCTGTAAGGTTCATGCGGTGAACCGAACCACACGATGGTAAAGAAGGGCTTGTCGGCTTTTTTAGCACTGTCGATGAAGCGCATGGCCTCGCGAATGAGGATCTCCGAGCTTTCACCCTGGAAGACCTCAGGCGTGCCGCCGTTGCGCGAAAGGGATGGATTCAGTTCGAAGAAGTTGTCGTGCGAAAGCCATTCATGAAAACCCATCGCACCTGGACTCACGGGCGACTCCTTCTTCACCGCTCCGACATGCCATTTGCCGAAATGCCCGCAGTGGTAGCCCGCTTTCGAGAGGATGTGCGCGCTGGTGATCTCCTCTGGCCGAAATGACCATCCAGGAGCGAAGGTGCCCATGCGATTCGGGTGCCGCCCCGTGAGAAAACTCGCCCGCGTCGGCGAGCAACTCGGATGTGCCGCGTAAAAGCAGTCCATGCGCAGCCCCGTGGTCGCCATTTCATCCAACACCGGCGTCTTCACATGCGGATGTCCATGATAGCCCGTCTCCTCCCATCCATGATCATCGCCCATCATGAGGATGATGTTTGGCTGCGCCGAAAAAGACGAATGCAGGATGACGAATGTCGAAAGGAGAAAGAGAAGTGTGGTGCGCATGGCTTGTTGGCGAGTTTGAGATGGTAGCATGAATCAAGGCTTCATCAGATCGATGAGTTTCGCCGCGAATCGTTTCCCGATCTCGTTCTGCGCAGCAGTGTCAAAGTGAACGGCATCGCCGATGTGAGTCTTGAGATCACGCGCATCGACGCAGGCGGTGTGTGGCACATTTTTCGGCAATGCGAGTTGGATCTCATTCATCGCCTTCAGGTTCGTCAGCAGCGGTTCCGGTTTCATCTCGCCAATGGTGCAGGCGATGAAGGGCAGTTCGGGCTGGGCGAGGTCGGTGCGGAAGGCTTCGATCATGGCGCGGAGGCGCTCGGCGTGCAGAGGGAGTTCCTGGGCGTTCGCATTGGCCTCGCCTTGCAGCCAGAGAATGCCGCGGAGGCGGGCTTTGACCGGCGCGGTGGTTTGCAGGGCGAGTTTGGCACGGCGGAGGGCGTCTTCGTAAAGCTTCGCGCCTTTCTGCCAGAGCTTGATGGATGATCCGCCGACGGCGCAGGGCACGAGGCCGATGGCGACGGTTTTGTCCTGCGCGGCGAGCACCTCGGCAAAGGCCAGCCCGGGGCCGACACCGGCGTTGTCGTGGCCTTGGAAGGTCTTCGCGTCGCCCGTGAGATGCAGCGGATGCCGCGCGAGATACCACTGGTCGTCCATCTTGTGCATCATGACGATGCGCGGGTCATTGTGCGGCTCCTCCGGCATGAATCCGCGGCCTTTCATGTTTGACTGCCCGCACAGCAGCCACAGATCGAGATGCGTCGCGCCCTCCGGCAGCTTCGTGATTTTCACGCTGACCAACGGCGGCTTCGTCGGCGGCGGTGTGTTGGCTTTCTTGGCCTTCGCCGCCTTTTGGGCGAAGAGCGGAGAGCTGAGGGCGAGGAGACAGAGAAGAAAGGCGCGGCGCATGGTGCGTGAACGGGACGCGGGTGAGGATGTTGCAGCGCGGAGGCGGGGAAAGCGCTGACGAGAGATAAGCTGATTTCAGTCAGTCCCCGACAGCTTGGACCGAAGAGCTGATGACTCTTTTGCTTCCTTCATTGCCATATCAAAAGCGGTCAGCCAACCAAGCTTGCTATCGTAAACGAGACGTTCTCTGAATTTGTCTTCGCTTTCGGTAGGCTGATTTTCGACGCCGTGTTGAAAAGTTGGCAAAACTTCCTCAAATGAACTCGTGACAGCCATCTCAACCTCGATGTCGTTTAATCCCGATGGGAAAACGAAATTGATCGTCTTGGAACCATCATCCGCAGATGAAACACTGATGTTCAAGTTGATCGCTGGCCCCAGCCTACCCACCGACTCGATTGGAGCGCCATCAGCCAACTGTCTCATTTCATCTGCATCACAAACCCGGTTGGGGGTCTTTCGAAGCTTGGTATAGGCTGCTTTGATGAGCTGCTTCAAGGATTGTGCGCTGTCCTTTCCCATCTCTTTGAGGAAGCCATCGAAGTAGCTCTTTGTTATCCACAGCGTAAGCAGAGCAGGCAAAGCCCATTCGATTGCTGCATATGTTCCTCGTTCCGATGGCTGAACTTTGACCCGAACACCTTCATCTTCGAAGAAAGCCTTTAGTGACTCGACGAGTTCCGAGTCCACATTTTGAGCGTGTTGTATGCCGATCATAAAGAAGTGAGAAACAGCTGACGAGGCATTGTTATCTTGCGAGGACTAAATTCAGCCTCTGGGTTTACTTCATGACTCCAACAAGCTTCAAACTTGCGATCTTCCCCTCAAACCTCCCCTTCGCGGTGTAAGTGGCCACGGGCACTTTGTTGTCGTGGCCGAGGCAGAAGTCTTCTTTGGGCTGGGTGCGGATGAGGCCGGGGCTGGTGGCGGTGATGGGGGTGTTATGATCGAGCTGAAGGATGAGCTGGCCTTTTTGGCTGAGGGTGGCGGTGATGCGGTGGGGTTGGTTGTCGGCGGGGTAGTCGGTCTCGGCGGTGGTGAGGGTTTTGCCGTGGCGGATGGCCCAGATCAGTTTGCCGCCGCTGAGATGGAGCGCGTAGCCGGTGCTGGCGCCGCCGTGGGCGATGAGGATGGCATCGCGCTGGGCGGTGGTGACTTCGCAGGTGAGGGTGAAGGGCGTGTCGGCGATGTGCGGGGCGTTTTCGGCGTCGAGTTTGTCGCCGGGCTGGAGCTTGGAGAGGTCGGTGGGCTTGGCTTTGGCCTTTGCCTTCGGAGCAGGGCGTTCCTTGGGTTTGTCGCTCGTGGGATAGAGGGTGACGGGGCTTTCGACCTCACCGGGTGGGCGGCGGGATTTGGGTTCGTTGCCGCCGATCTCGGTGGTCATGGTGTTGTCCGGAGCGCCCACAATCTGCAGGTAGGCGCTGCCGGCGTCGAACGAGATTTTGGTGCCCAGAGGGTCCGTGCCGTTCGAAGACGCGCCGGCGGACGTGCTGCTCTCAGC
>JBEBGU010000008.1:0-22098 GCA_040081325.1 Prosthecobacter sp. | reverse complement strand
AAAGCTGCTAGCATGGAGGTTTCCCAAATCACCCATGGCGGATTTCATCTTCAGGTGAGCGTGAATTTACGAGCGGATTTGCGACCCACCGATGTGCGTGCAGAGATTATCCGAGTTCTTTTAGCTGAGCGTATTTTGCGCAACCAAAAGGAGCTAACCAGCAAGCGCGCCATGCTCCTCCCTGACTGGCTTTTTACAGGGATCATCGAGGCCCTGGACTATCGCAAGCGGACACGTCCGAGCGCGCTTTTCGCCGCCATCTTTAAGTCGGGTAAAATCTATGGGATCGAAGAAATCATTGAGGCCTCGCCTGTGCAAATGGATGGTCTCTCGAAGACCATTTACCAAACCTCCTGTTGCGCCTTGGTGTTGGCGCTTCTCGACCAACCTGAGAGCGGAAAACGCCTGAATAATTTTCTCGCGAGCCTCTCTAGCGATCCACGTCCTGAGCGCGAACTTCTCAACCTCTCCTTCCCAAGTTTTGCCACTACGCCAGCGAGTCTGAATAAGTGGTGGTCCCTGCAACTCGCCAGTTTGTCGTCTCCGAGCGTCTCTGAGCCACTCAGTGCTGCTGACACGTTAAAGGTGCTCGAAGAGGCCCTGACACTCCGATATCAGGCCAAACAGAGCGATATTCCCAAGCCCCGTCCGGTGATCGCCATCACTGCCCCGAAGCTCATCGCCGAGGAAGAGGAAAAACCGCAGCCAACTATAGTCGAGAACAAAGTGCCGACACCTGCTGAAGCTGATGCCGCTGAACCCACGGAGGAAAAAAAGAGATCCCTGTTCAGTCGGCTCAATCCATTTGGGCGGAGAAAAGCCAGCAATGATGACGTCATCTCTGCAGCGATCGAAGAAGCCGCGCAGGAAGAAGCCAAGGAAGTTGAGACGCAAATTTCAGTAAAAGCCCAGGACGCCAAAGTAGCACCTGCCATTTCCGAGAAGCAAAAGGTCGCAGCAGGTGAGCGCGAACCTCTATTCAATCGTTGGTTCGGTGAGAATACAAAAGACGTCGCTACTCAAGAGGCGCTGGCACCGATTCAGGAGATTTCCGCTTCTGAAGCGGAGGTGAAAGCTCCCGTACAGCGGCGGAAGATCGAAAAAAAGCCATCAATGCTCAACCCATTGAATTGGTTCAGAAAGTCTCAAGACAAGGATGCTAGTGAGGATGAGGACGATCCGAAATCAACTTCCAAGGAATCATCGGCAAAGCTCACTCCCGCGCTTCCCGATACACAAAGGACTACCGCTAACTTTAAGGACTGGCTAGAGCCGTCCACACAGCTTATCGCCTATGTTTACCAAGAGACCGTGGTTGAAGAGCCTGTGAAGGAAAAGAGAGGTTTTCGTGGACTGTTTGGCGGAAAGAAAAAGACCGAAGAAAAACCTACTGAGGAGGAACCAGTCAAAGAGGTGAAGAAGGAAGAGAAACCTAAACCGCAGCCAAAGGAAGAGACAAAAGCGGAAATGCCTGCCCCAAAAGCGGAACCGCAGGCTTCAAAGCAAATTCCAGAAGCAGAGTCTAAGACCGAGGAGAAAACTACAGCTCCAATGCTCCCTGTAACTGTTCCTGTCGCTGAAAAGCCAAAGCGCGAACCCATCCGTCTTCGATCCCTATTTGGCTCAGGTAAAAAGAAGCCGGAGGCTGAAAATACACCAGAATCACCTGCCGTCCCTAGTGCCGAAAGTATTCCACCCATGGCTAAAGAGGAACCCAAAGCCCAAACCACCGTGCCAGTAAACGAAGAGAAACCGAAGCCTGAACTTAAAGAGGAAATTAAAGTTAAGACGGCTGCGACAGACTCCAAGCTAGAGATCAAAGAGACCAAACCGAATCAAGAAGGGGAGGGTAAAGTTGAGTCTGAGACTGGACCGCTCATGCCTGCTGAAGCGACGCCCGTAACTAGCGAGCAGAAGCGTGAGCCATTTCGCCTCCGATCCCTGTTTGGTTCAGGCAAGAAGAAAGATAATGCCACAAGCGAGCCTGAGAAGACTGCGGAGCCTACAGTTACACCGGCGGCTGAAGCCCAGCCTCTCATGACTCAAGAGCAAATACCGACATCTAAACCTGAAGTAGAGAAGGAAGAGGCCCTTAAAGTGGTGAAACCCAAGAAGCCAAAAGCCAAACTGCCACCTGATGAGCCGCTCGTGACCGCCATTGTCTCCATCGATGACTATGCAGCGATCATGAAACGCAAGGACAGGAAAGATATTTTACAGCACAACTTGGTAGGCCTCAACGCCTTGCAGCAGCGTTGCTCCGTGCTTTTTCGTCCCATCGTTGCGGATTACACCGCCTTGATCGTCGAGTTGAGCAATGGGAAAGAAAAGAATGTGGCTGAGCGCCTGAAAAAACTTCGTGCGCAAAGCCAGAGCGCCCTACTCCAAAGTAAAGCGGTCCGGGATCTCCTCGACCTCAGTGAGGCGAATTCATCATCGGCTATGTCAGGTCTCTTCGAAGACTACATCAAGCTTCCCGAAACCATTGAAAAAGAACTGCCTCAGCGCACAGACCCAATTTCAAAATACTTAGATGCTCTCGAAAGCGAGTTCGCTAAACATTGAAATGAATGGAGCTTGATGGGTTGTCACGGCAGTCAGTACGGCTTTGTGAAATGTGAACAACTCAATAATTTTCAGAAAAGAAGCTTGGCAACGGCACGAGGAATGCTTTATTCAGTAGATAAGGCGGAAGGTCTCCCGGACCAACCACCCTCAACATCAACACACCAAAAATCGACCACATGAAACTGAAAAGCATGACCTCCGTCATCACGAAGTCGGCATTGGTTCTGGCCGCTTGCGCGAGCCTGAACTCATTCGCTGGCACATCTGCACCTAGCGCTAAAGGCGGCAAAGCTGTTATCCCACCAGTGGTGGAAGACGGCGCGCTGTTTGACACCGTTGGAGCTACACTCGAAGTGGGCTACGACACCCGTTACTACTTCCGCGGCCTCTGGTTCGCTGACAACACCACATGGGCTGGTCTGAGCTTGAGCGTTCCTCTCACTGAGCAACTCTCCCTCGGATTCGGAGCGCTTTACACGAGCACTGTTGACACTCTGGTCAACGTGGCTGGTGCCGATCAAGCTTTGGACTACTCCGAACTCGATCTGAGCGCTTCCCTCACCTATGATGCTGGCTTCGCCAAACTCGGGCTGGTTTACACCCATTATGAGTTCTTTGATTCATTCTCCGGTCGCACTGGCGCAGGTCAGTTCAATACAACTGATGAAACAGGTGTTGGCGCAGCTGAAGAAGTCGGTGCAACAATTGCGACTTCAGTTGGTCCAGTGAACCTTTATGGTGGTTTCTTTTATGACCTCACCATTGGTGCTTCCTATGCTGAAATCGGTGCTGACGCCCCAATCGAGATCAACTCATGGTTGAGCCTCGTGCCTGCTGTTAAGCTCGGTTATGGTTTCACCAACTACTACACAGCTTTCCCGGTTTCCAACCAGAGCGGTCTGACTCATGTCATTCCTACTCTCTCGGCTCCGATTAAGCTGACGAAGAGCGCCACTTTGACGCCTTATGTTGCTTACAACATCTCCCTCGACACACGCCACACGAACAACACTCAAGACAGTGAGTTCTTCGGTGGTGTGAAGCTCGGCGTGACCTTCTAATACGTCGAGGTCTCAATTGACTTCTTCATACCTAACTCCCGCCCAGGACTCCTGGTCGGGAGTTTTTGTTTGGTGATGACACTGTCTCCGCTAGAGTTACCGAAATTATGGCAGAAAAACTAAACTGGAACTCATCCTCACTTACCCATGGCTGGCAGCGTGGTGTTAAATCCTTTTACTGGGGGCTGGGATTTCAGGAGGCCGACTTTGATAAGCCACAGATTGGTATCGCTACGCCGCTTCTCGACGGCAATATTTGCAATTTGCGTGCCTATGAACTAGCGAAATTCATTCAGAAGGGCTGCCATGAAGCCGGACTGATTGCTTTTCCTTTCGGCGTGAGTTCAGTCAGCGACAACATTACACAGGGGCATGAGGGAGGAGCGGCCTCCTTGGTTTCCCGCAATTTAATGGCCAATGGTGCCGAGTTGGTATGCAGCTCTCACCGCTATGACGGCATGATTGGTCTGCATCATTGTGATAAAAACGGCCCAGCATTTGCGATGGCTCTAGCTCGCATGAATTGCCCTGGATTGATTGTGAATGGCGGCAGTATTCTTCCAGGTTGCTACAAGGAGCGCTCCATCACCATTCTGGATTCCTACGATGCCCAAGCTCAGGCCAACAGTGGTAGCATGTCGTTTGAAGAATCAGAAAATATCATTCGCTCTGCTTGTCCTGGCGCAGGTGGCTGCGGGATTGCTGCTTCCTTCAATACCTGGGGTATTGCGCTCGAGGCAATGGGTCTAAGCCTTCCTGATACATCCTCCATCCCGTCTGTGGATCCTGCAAAGAAAGCAGACTGCCTGAGGGTCGGACAGACCATGCGCCGTCTATTGGAAATGAATCTTCGCCCTCGCGACATTTTGACGAAAGCCGCCATCAGCAATGCCATGGTAGCCATTGCCGCCATGGGCGGCTCAACAAATGGAGCGCTTCATATTCTGGCGCTCGCTCATGAGGCTGGTGTGGATTTTACCCTGCGTGATATGCAGGCCATTTGCCGTCGCACCCCTGTCTATTGTAATTTTGCCCCACGCGGTCGCGGCACCATGGCAGATCTGCACCGACTCGGTGGTACCGCTATGCTGCTGAGGCACCTACTCAAAGCGGGCCTACTCGACGGCTCTTGCCTGACCGTGACGGGTCAGAATCTAGCAGAAAATGTCGAGCACTGTCAGGACGTGCCAGCAGACCAAGAACTCATCGCTCCGCTTGGAAAGCCCTTCAAAGACTACGCCGACCTTCAAATCTGTTTCGGAAACTTGGCCCCAAACGGCATGGTTTTCAAAGTTTCGGCGAGATTAAATCCCCAATTCACAGGCAAAGCCATCTGCTTTGATAGCGTCAAAGAAGTCTCCGATGCTGCTGCTCAAGGCCATATCAAACCTGGGCATTTCGTTGTCCTTCGTGGTGTCGGCCCGATCGCCGCAGGAATGCCGGAATTACTCGTCGCCAGTGCTGCGCTGGCCGTGCCCGAGTTGGATGGCAAAGTCGCTTTCCTATCAGATGGCAGAGTCTCGGGGGTTTCGCATGGTGTTATGGGCATCCATTGTTCTCCTGAAGCCGCCGTCGGCGGCCCAATCGCTGCCATTCAGGATGGTGATGAAATCGAGTTCGATCTGCTCAAAGGCACCATCCACTTGCATGCAGATCTCACCACTCGATCGCATACTTGGCCCGCCCCTAAACATGGCCGTGCCTACCTAGCCGACTTTGCCGCAACGGCCACCCAAGCTCATCACGGCTGTGTCTCTGCCTGGGTGCTGAGTCAGCACGATTGAGCGTCAGCACGAAATGCTTGGAAGCCGAAAACGCCCCGACGTATTACCCATCATTGGTCAACATGTCTGAATCTTTGTCTGATGAATCCAACTCTTCCGGCGGCTACGAACGGGAAGTCGTTGAGCGTGTCTGGCAACTCGCGCAGACAGTGCTGGGCAATGATCCCCAGGTGTGGCGAAAAGACGAATATGGCGCGTGGATTCACCGCCGAGATTATCGCCAGCGTCACAGTGAATTTGGCTGGGAAATCGCCGAGGCCGGTTACCGGATGCGCGCCAGTGGTATGGAGTCACTGCGTCCCATGCAATGGCAAAATCATGTCGATTTCCTCGTCGCCGCGCGTCATCAGGCCGTCATCAGTGCGGATGGTTTACGCAATGCTCGGCGACTGTTTTGATATACTCAAAAGGGCTGGAGTGCCAGCCCGCCACAATCCTGGCAGAGAGCAGTCGCATCTCGAAATTGCGCCAGACAGCGCGGGCAGTAGGCCGCTGAGCCAGCTTGTTTTTCAGGGACTTCATCGAGTTGATTTATATCCATACTCTGGGCATTCAGAAAGTTCTCCAAAACTCGCTGTTGTATGGGTGCCGACTGAATCTGGCCATGGAATATAGCTTTCCAAAAAGGCCGCACTAGATCAATTCGAGATGGTTCTTCGATCGAATCCAAAGCCGCCAAAGGATGCATCTGACAAGGAGACGCTGCACACACATGATCCGCAGCACGCATCGCATGTTGCGGCAGAAAGGCTATCGCCAGAGTCTTCCAAAAACGATGTTTGATCGGCTCCTTGAGTCGTCCTGAGACACGCCAAAAAATCACCGCCTGAACCCATAGCATCAGTAGCAAAGTCGCCGCAGCGATCAAGACCTGCGGGCCTTCTCCTAACCAACGATAGATGGTTGAGATCACGCCAAAGCACATCAGGAAAATCAGCGTTCCCAAAATCCTCAGTATCCGTGTCTGAGCCGAAAGCGCTTTCAGAAACTCAGAGAATCGCTTCACGTCGAGCATGAGCGCTGCCTGTTTTAAGAAATCCTCTTCACGTTCCGAGTCCGGCATCACTTGCCAGCTCTTCACGCGCTTGAGCCATTCAGCAGCACTCGATTCATCTGCGAAACGCACGCCATGATCTGCGCTCAGCCTCAGTGTCGCCGCATCGGTCGTGGGCTTGAGATCATTCCAAGGAACCAGCCACACCGACTTGCCAGCTTCATCCAAAAGCTCCAACCCCAGCGAGCACGGCACGAGCATCCACGGCATCATGACTACATGCACAGGCATTGGCGGCAGCACCGGCATCAGCAGCAATTTGCGTCCTATGAAATCCAAATGTTGGAGCGGGCGGCGCATCCAACCGCTCACGCCAGAGCTGGAAAACAACCACACAGAACCAGGGCATAACCGCAGGCATTCCAGCAGGTAAAGCAGGGCAAAGAGTGTGAACAGCCACTGTCCGTCAGTCATGTCAGATCACGTGTTCTTTTGGCCAAAGAACTTGGTGAGGAACGATTTGATCGCCACACCCACGCCGACGACAAGCACGATGATGCCCTTGCCAAGCTTGGCGAAAACAACGCCGAGCTTGGCAAACAAGCCCATCTTACCTGCCGCCACGGCAGCGCCACCAGCCACGAGAGCTGTCAGGCCGTATTTGGAAAGCTTGTCACCTTGCTTATACTCCGCGTAAGTATTGCCTGGCAGGTATTGAAAGGCCGCCATGATCGACTGGTATTGTGGCAGTAGCGTTTGCAACTCTTGAGGGCCACAGACGAGACCCACTTCCATGACCCCATTACGTCCTAGCAGGCGGGTGCTGTAGTTGATGGATTCTCCACCGCCTTCAGAGCCGATTCGTAGCGCCCATTCTAGGTTTTTCGTCTGGTCATTGAAACGTGGCGGCTGTGCCCAGCCGAGAACATGCAGCGCCCGCAGTCCCATCTTCTTGCGCTGCTCATTGCTCGCCTCTTGGCCTTCCTGGTGTCCCTTGAGCAGCTCATCTGCATTCAGATCATTCTTCTCGTCATCCTTCACGTAGCCCGTGTCATTAAATTCAAAGATGACCCATGGACCTTCGCCTTCGGTCGTCAGCATTCCCAATTCACTATCCCCTGGGATGTTGCCATACAGCTTCAGCAGCTCACGTGTTCCATTCCCCGCGGTGAAGCGCCAACCTTGTGGAATAGCGACCTGCGCCATGCTTCCGATTTGGGCGGAGCCACTCCGCGTCCAGCCGAAACTCTCGATCTTCGCTTCCCAGGCTTTTTGCTTCTCCGCGAGTTCTTGCTCAGTCGGCTCTGCGACTGCCGCCTTCGGCTGCTGAGCATTCATGAAAGAGGCGGACATCAGTCCACTGAAGAGTCCGACCAGAGCGAGTGTGTATCGTGTTTTCATAGAGTCTGCAAAACGGGAGTCAAATCTAGCCTATGGGACACAGCCAGCCGAGATCAAGTTTCAGACACGGACTAGGCCAAGAAAACCGTGGAGCTTCAGCAGGCTCTGCGACACCTTTGTTGCCATGGCTGATCCATCGCTCCCATCTATTTGTGAATCAAAGCCGCGCTCGAGCTGCTTGCGCTTGGCGGCGATGGTGCTGATTCCATTTGTCCTCGTGACAGGGATTCTAGCGTGGCTCTTTATCGGTACGATCCGGGATGCCGTGATCTGGGTTCGCGGTCTGCCGGGGCGGCTCACCCAGCAGCAGATCACACAGACATTTCGTCAGTCGGTCACTGAGATCATTTCCACGAAGGGTGATATTCTCGAAGTCGCCACGATGCAGACAGACGAAACCGTGACGAAATTTGATATGAAGACTGCGCTCAATGAATTGGTCTATCTGGGCACCACCATTTCTGAGATCCGCACCCCCGTGGTCTTTCGTTATCACATCCGCCTTTCGGATCACTGGCAGCTCAGCGTAGATCAGGGGGCCTGCATTGTCCAGGCACCTGCCTTGCGGCCATCATTACCGCCAGCAATCCGGACGGAGGGCATGGAAAAGAAATCCGAAGCTGGCTGGCTACGCTTCAATGCGGCTGAAAACCTCACGGCTCTGGAAAAAGAACTCACACCTGCTCTGGAGAAGCGCGCAGGTAACACGGCCCACCTCAATCTCATCCGCGAGTCCGCGCGCAAATCAGTGGCGGAGTTTGTGAAAAATTGGCTGCTGAAAAACGCCAAGAGTCACTCGGAGCCGATTCGCTCCATCACCGTTATCTTTCCTGATGAGGTCCAAACGACGCCGATCACTCTGCCCCCGACCCTGCGTGTGAATTAGTCGCGTAAGCATGGGCAGGAACTATTGGACATGGCGTGTCGGGTGCGGCATCCTCCGCCCGTTTTCCCTTGGCTTCCGCCTTGTATTTGATCGCCCTCATGACTGCCCAGTTTCTTCGACTGTTTGCCATCGCCCCTCTCGTCTTTCTCGCTTCTTGCGGTTCTGTGAATCGTCAGCCTAGCGCCCAGACTCAGTATTTAGAGGCATTTGCTCCGACCTCCGTGCCGCATTCGGCTCTGTATAATCAGGACATGGAATCGTACTGGGATGGCGACGGCGTGGCGGGTGCACCGAGCATCATCCTAGATCTGAGTGACCAAAAAGCATACTTCTACAAAGGCGGCACGCTGGCTGGCGTCTCGGCTTTATCCACAGGTGACGAAAAACACCGCACACCACCTGGTAGCTACAAGATCAACCTGAAAGACCAGTGGCATAAATCCAATTTGTATGGCGATTTCGTCGATGCCTATGGTCAGGTCATTGTCGCAAACGTTGACATCAAAAAAGACAAGCCACCAGCAGGCGCGCGCTTTGAGGGGTCAAAGATGCATCACTTCATGCGCTTCACCATGACCGGCATCGGAATGCATGAAGGCTTCTTACCTGGCTATGCCGCCAGTCATGGCTGCGTGCGTATGCCCGCGCGTATGGCAGCGATCTTCTTCAATAACGTGGCACTAGGTACGCCTGTCACCGTCCGCCCATGAACGAGGTCTCACTCGAAATCAGTGTGGATGATGTCAGTTATCTCTTGGGTCGGCCAGGGGATAAGCCACGCATGATCGACTGCCGCGAGCAGGACGAGTGGCAGGTTTGCCACATCGAAGGGGCAGAGCTGGTGCCGCTTTCACAGTTCGGTGAACTGGCTCCGCTGCGTTTTTCAGATACGAATCAGCACCTCATCATTTACTGCCATCATGGCATGAGAAGCCAGCGCGCAGCCATGTGGTTGCGCCAGAGCGGCTTTAATAACGTGCAGTCCATGCGCGGCGGCATTGATGCCTGGGCAGATCTGGTGGAGCCTGGGATGGCCAGATATTGATCGGCTTTCCACAGGAACGGCATCTTGCGCGGCTGTGTGCTGCATGTATCGCCTGTCATGATGTTGACTCCACCCACTAGCGCTATTGGCTTCAAAGAATGGTCCTATGTCTGCGACTCGCTCACTCAGGGCGTGCAGACGCTCGTGCTGCGCAAAGGTGGCATCCATGAGGGGCGCGGCGGTTTTGAGTGGAAGCATCACGGCTTCTTTCTCTTCCCCACTTGGTTTCATACGCAGGGAGAAAAGCTCCGTTGGGTGCCAGAGAATGCGCAGCGATCCTTCCCGCCGGAAGAGGAGCGCACGAGTGTGGACATTGACGGCTACGCCACACTGGAGCAGGTGTGGAAAGTCACCGACTGGACTAAAATGGAGGCACTGGCTCCGCTCCACATTTGGAATGAAGACGTCGTGCGCGAGCGCTTCGTCTATGATGATGAAAGCTGCCTGCACATCGCCCTCGTCCGTGCCTACAAGTTGCCACAGCGCTGGACTTTCCCTTATACGAAGAGCTACGGCGGCTGTCGCTCCTGGGTGAATCTGCCAGATGAAGGCTGCTCATTTCTGGAAGCAGCCACCCCCGCACTCAGTGATGCCGCGTGGCAGGAAAGCGCCGCGCGACTTCACGCCATTCTGGACTGAAGCAAGATCAGCCGATCTCCACTTTCCCATCCACACGCTTGGTGAAGCGGTGCAGCAGCGCGCCGTCCACGCCATGATGAGCAAAGATCAGCGCGTCTGACTGCACACTGATATGAGTGAAGCCGTGAACATCTTTGCCATACGGCATCGTCCGTTCAGGGTGCTCCAGTTTGCGCGTCTTCGCCCCGCCGCCACCGGAGAGGATGTGGGAGGTAAACTTACCTTCCATCTCCAAATGCTGGAGATCATGGTCATGACCGCAGAGGTAGGCGTGGACTTGGTGCTTTTGCAGCAAAGGCTCCCATTGAGCGATGATCGGCTTGGTATCGCCATGATCACCGTTGGAATAAATGGGGTGATGGCCGACGACGATGGTGAAAGGCGCGCGTGGTTTGGCGAGCTCGACTTTGAGCCACTCAAGCTGAGCCTTTTCTTCCTCCACCGTCAATGAGGCGCGGGTGTATTTGCCAGTCTTCTGATCTTTACCGCTGACATCGCGCAGATTGCTGTCGAGAAAAATCATCGTGAGCAGCGGCTTGTCACCACCGAGATCGACTCGATACCATTTGTTCGGCATCTTCCAGCGCACATCCGCCTGCTTTGCATAGGCGAGCTGAGTCCTCTCACCACCCTTGTTGTCGTGGTAGTCGTGATTGCCGAGCACCACATACTGAGGGCAGGGGAAGGCACTCTTGGGGTACATGTCCTCAATGTCAGTCTGCCAGCGCTTCGACTCCACCGTGAATGGGGCCGACTCACCCGGAACCGATTTGCCCTTAACCTTCGGCATGGGATTCGTGGCTCCATAAAAGTTGTCGCCAAGCAGCAGCATCGCGTCCGGCTTGAGGCTGTTCTTGACCGCAAAATCCTGCATCGCTTTGGCCACCACCTTCTGATCAGTCGCGCCTGTGCCGAAGTCACCGATCGCTAGAAAATTCAGCCCACCTTTAGCGACCTCTGCCAGCGTGCGGCGTGGTTGCAGATTCAGCGCCATAACAGCACTGGAACAAAAGAGCGTCTTGAGCGCGCGGCGGCGGGAAAGGGTATTCATGAGCTAGCTGAAACGAGGCTCAGATCGTGATCTTACGATTGCGTGCCGTGATCGGCCAGCGCGCCGTCGCACCACCATTTTCGATGACCACCGCCTCACCATGCATGGACACCGTCGGGCACACATGGCGTGGGATACCATGCAGCGCCTGACCGACGAGAAACTCATGCGCACGCTCCGTCTCCAGCACCAGATGTTCCTCACTTTGCATGAGCGCCGTCGCGTCGGGCAGTTCCTCGAAACGCACACGCGGATGCGGATTCTCAGGTGCCACCGACTTGTGACCGAGATCGAGTGTCAGGCGGTTCACACCGGGCTTGCTGATCACACGCGCCAGCAGCACAGCGGCAGGCAGGAAAGGCAGATCGGGCAGTTTATCTCCATAGCCAAAGTCCCACAGCACCGTCGTTCCCGGACTGCATGTGCGGTCTGTCTGAGCGGCATGAATGCCAAACGTGGGCGAGCCACCCGCCACGAGTTCTTTGACGATCACGCCCTCACCCTGCAGCCGTTTTCTGAACTCTAGGATCGGCGCAAAAGACTCCTCACAGCGCTGGCGGCGTACCTCCAGTTCAGCGTCATGAATGTGGCCGTCATAAGCATGCAGACCCCGGAAAAGCACACGCGGAGTGTCCTTCATCACATGCACCAGATAAGCCGCAGCCTCTCCTGGCAAGATGCCCGTGCGGCTCATGCCGCAGTCGAGTTCGAGAAACAAACCCAAGAACACACCATGCTGCTGGGCAGCAGAGGCCACCGTGCGGATCGTCTCCTCATCATCGGCGATGCTTGAAAACTGCGTCTGCGGATACTTCAGCGCCAGCTCCGCCAGACGATGTGCATTCGGCCCCACGCAGGGCATCGCCAGCATCACATCCGCCGCGCCACCCATCGCGCACATCTCCACCTCAGCGATGGTGGAGCACTTGAATTTCGTGATCCCAAGCTCCACTTGACGCTCGATGAGTGGCAGCAGCTTGTGCGTCTTCACATGCGGCCGCAGCCGCTCCGCACCCCCAGCGATCTGCACCATCAGTTGCAGATTGTGCTCGATGCGGTCGCGATAAAGCAACAGCGCCGGCGAGGCGATTTCATTTTCATTGTCGATGTGGAACCAAGCGTGGGCAGACATGAGGAGGAGTGGGTAAAACGGACCTCAGATGCAAGAGTGTCTGCCGTATTCAGCAAGCGATTGTTTGCCGCCTATTGTGACCGCTTACTCTCCGCCCATTGGCGCGTGCGGCGGTGCCTAAATGCAAACAGCAGCGTCAGGTAAGCGCGCACTGCCGTTTCCGAGATGAGCTGTCCCCACCACGAATCGCCAAATTGATAAGTGACCGTGTCACGCATCACACAGCCGCTGCCACTTGGCTCAAAGCGATGCTCGTGGATGAACACACGGAACGGACCCTTCACGATCTCATCCACCAGCAGATGCGGTGGCTGCACCGTGCGCCAGCGGCAGGTCCAGTGCATCGGGATGATCCACCAGTCACGGCAGTGCAGCTCGATCATGCGGCCTTCCAGCGCCGGGCCATCCGTCTTTAAGCTCACCAGCTTCAGGGTTGGCGGCATCACCACCGTCAGATTGTGCGGATCACTGTGAAAGGCAAACATCGTCTCCGCGCTAGCGGAGAGCGGAGTGCTGGTGCGGAATGTGGAAAGCATAGTTGGCTAGTGAAAACGTAGGACAACAAGACCTACGAGGCACAGCCCCCGAAAGGTCCACCCAAGCGTGCGCCACCAGTTCGTGCGCACGAGTCGACGATAAACCGCCATATCAAAACCACGGCTCAACTGAAGGTGACACTGCAACTGATGACGCCATGTCGAAAGCCAGATCAGAGCCAGCCCGAGTAAGCTCAGCAGAAACAAAACATGCCGCTCACCCGCTATGAAAAGCCAGCCAGTCAAGACCACCTCCAGCAGCATGAGCGGGATCACCAGCCATGAAATCGTCCAGGCATGATGGGCGTGATAGGTGCGGAACTGCTCCTGCCCGACATATTTAAAAAGCGGATAATGCACGAGCTGGATCGTCCAGATGAGACCGCATAGAATCCAAGTGATCGAGGCAAGAATGATGAGCACAGTGTTCATGATTGTTCAGTAAGGCAGAGCGGGGCCGCCGACATCACCAGATCTCAAAATTGTCCCGTACGCAGCAGCACCAGTGTGCAGGCTTCTTCAGTCGAGATTCCCGCAGCTTCCAGTTTCGTGGCGAGTCCGGCATTCTCCGCACCTGGGTTAAAGATCACCAGCCGGGGTTTCAGAGAGATGAGCTTGTCCGCCAGACCGACTGAGATGGCAGGCCCGACATACATCGTCACCGTATCCACCGCCCCTGTGATGTCAGACAGATCCGCCACCACCGCCAGGCCCTCGATCTCCCTCAGGCGCGGATGCACCGGCACCACCTCATGCCCATAGTGGCGCAGTAGAGTCAGCGCCATGTGCGCATAGCGGTCAGGTTTGTCACTGGCTCCGACAATGACCACACGTTGAGTGGCAGCAGCGCTCATGAGTGATCGAGATCCTTCTCATCCAGATGAAAAACGTGCAGCGCACGATGGGCCACCGGGGTGAGAACGATGCCCATCACCGAGATAAAGACCAGCCCACTGAACAGCGCATACGCACTGGCAAAAAGCTTCGCATCATCATCCGGCAGTTCCCCGACCGGCCCCATGCCGCCCAGAATCATCGAAGCATTCAGGATCGAGTCCACCCACGAGAACCCCGCGATGCCGTGATACCCCAAAATGCCCAGCAGCAGGGCGGCCGCGATCACCCCCAGGGCCAGCATCAGAAACAGAATCAGCCGCTTCAGAAACACATGACGCGGAGCGATAGGGTCTTGGCGTGACTCGAGCATGACCCCCATGCTGCCAGCCACCACCCATTTGCCAAGACAAAACTCAGCACACAGTTACGAGCCGCTCGAGCTTGAGTGCCCGAGCTAGCATGATCCGCTAAACCGCACGCAAATCTTCCTGTCCCAAGTCTCTAAAAACTGGAATCTTGAAATTTGAATCACCTAACCCCTTTCACGAGTCGTGTCCAGCTGGCGACTTGCTGCGGCGCTGAAACTCCGCGCTCCCAGGATCAAACGCTCCCGGAGTCTGAGGGCGGACCTGCCTGGGCATGGCACAAGCACTCGCTATAAACTGGAATCTTGCCATGTGAAACACCTGCCACCTTTCAGGCGGGGTCACGTCCTTCCCATTCGAAGCCAATGGAATCGAGCTTCTCGATGCGCTCGGCGCTGACCATGTTCTTTTTGCGGAACTCACGTTGCGCATGCCGCCAGCGCCAGAGCTGACGGTCAAAGCCCTTTGGTACGCGGGTGTGGCCGTGTTGTTCTTTAAAGGCGACGAGCTGGGCATAGCGCTCTTCCCACTTCGCCACCAGCGTGGGGCGTCCGGGATTCCAGACGAAGCTGATGGCCTCCAGCCGCGCTTTGCGGTCAGGGCGCAGGCCACCATGATGTTCACGCTCACGTTGATCTCCCACCCAAGTGGCGAGGCGTGGATTCTCCGGCCAGCCAGCGACGACATGAGTCGTGCCGTGCTGGTGCTGAAACTCGACGAGCTGCGCATACATCGCATCCCACTGGCGCTCCCACCGATCCTCGCGGGACTTGGCCCACGGCTTGCCTTGTTCGTCCCACTCAAAGCCGATGGCATCGAGCCGGGCGATGCGGTCAGGCTTCAGCATGCCTTTGCGGCGGAATTCGCGCTGCACATGCCGCCAGTGCCAGAGCTGCCTGTCAAAGCCCTTCGGCACGCGGGTGTGGCCGTGCTGCCGCTGATAGTCGCAGAGCTGCTGAAAGCGCCGCTCCCAGCGTGAATCGCTGTCGATGCTCTCTGCGGTCCACAGAAAGCCCAGCGCCTCCAGCCGGGTCAGACGCTCCGGGCGCAGCTTGCCCTGGGACTTCAGCGCACGCTGATCCTGCACCCACTCAGCCAGTCGTGGGTTGCCCTCCCATTTTCTCAAGACATGGCAGTGCCCATGCTCACGTTGAAACTGGACCAGTTGCTCATACATGCCGAGCCATTGCCTATCCCAGCGCTCCTGCTGCGTGAGGCCGGAAGACTCCGGCTCCACCCATTCGAAGCCGAGGGCATCCAGCCGGGCGATGCGCTCCGCACTGAGCAGGCCCTTGCGGTGATTGGCCCGCTGGAGGTAGCGCCACTCGGAGAGCCGGTTATCCACTCGACTGGTGACACGCGTGTGCCCGTGCTGCTGGTGAAAGGCGGCCAGCTCAGCGTAGCGTTCGTCCCAGTATTCGTCCAAAGAGGGCCTGCCAGGACTCGCCACAAAGCCGAGGGCCTCCAACCGGGCCAGCCGGTCTGGCCGCAAGTGCCCGTTGCGGCAGTCTATCCGCTGCCGGTTCAGCCAGGAGCCGAGCTTGGTATATTCCTTCCCATGATGGGGGACGTTGATGTTGCCATGCTGGGCACGGTATTCGGCGAGTTGCTGTAGCTTCGCGTCCCAGTGCTTCTCCTTGATCGGGTCCCAAGAGCGGCCCCAGACAGGGTCCTCCTCCCACTCAAAGCCGATCGCATCGAGCCGGGCGATGCGGACGGGATTCATGATGCCCTTGCGCCGGAACTCACGCTGCACATGCCGCCAGTGCCAGAGTTGCCAATCGAAGCTCTTCGGCACCCGCGTGTGGCCGTGTGCCTCCTTGTACTGGACGAGTTCCTGAAAGCGCCGCTCCCAGCGTTTGTCCACAGGAAGGCTGCGGAGCCTCCATACGAAGTCCAGCGCATCCAGCCGGGAACGATGGGCCTCAGTCATTCGCCCGAGATGGTCTAGTTTGCGCTGGAAGCGCACCCAGTTCGCCAGAGGCTTGTTTTCCGGCCAGTCTTTAGGCACGTCGCAGTCACCGTATTCGTGCTTGTAGGCCACCAGTTCCGCGTAGCGGGATTCCCATAGGGCAGCGTGCCGCCGTTCCCTCGCCTCCGCAGCCAGGATACTGCCACGAGAGGGCTCTGGCGGCGGGTCCGGCATTCGCTTCACCACCAGAAGCTTCAGTCCCAGGAGCTTGCTCCGGCGGTCGGGATGCAGCAGCCTCGCCTTGTCCAGCGCCCGCTGCTCGCGCAGCCAAGCGGCCATGTCCCCATCCAGCGGTTCGGGCAGCCATTTCTCGCGCCCCTTCTTGCGCGGCACGCGGCGGCGGATCAGCACATCTCGCACACGCTGCAGCATCGCCTCCCATGCACCATCTCCGGGGTCCAGAGAGACTCCCAGACTGGCCAGCCGTTGCTGCCGCTCTGGGGAGAGCTTGCCAGCCGTGCTGGCCTGCAACTGCTGGCGCAACCAGTCGCCTGCGGGGTGTTCCCCCAGGTTGCAATGACCGCGCGCTCTGACAAAGGCCTCGACCTGCGAGTAATTCCACTCCCACTCGGCATAGATGACGAGATCCTGCTCATGAATGTCACTTCGGCGGCTTGGCATACGCGAAGGAGGATAACTGATTCGTCGGCAGCCTAGCAAGCACCTTGTTGAACCTAGCCGCGAGCACGAGGCCGTTCGCTGACGGCGATTGAGGTTAAAGGAAGGGCTGACGCATCAAAACAGGCAATGAAAGTAAATGGTGTCAGGTGTTCCAAATCGCAGATCTCTAGAAACTCATCACCCGTAACTTATCACCCATAACCTGCATCTCATGCGGCAGTTTGATCAGCTTCCACGCAGCGGGCAAGACTTTCCTCCATCCTCCATCCTTCGTCATTCGTCATTCGTCCGCGAGTCGTGGCTCCCCAAGTCTCTAAAAACTGGAATCTTGAAATTTGAATTGAAACTCCTGCCCCCTTTCAATGCACTTTGTTCCCGTACACGGAAATAGGCGGAGGTGGCCTCATTTAGGCCGCCTCCGCTACACCACGGTAGTTCTAGCTCATCTCAACGACCAACGGTAACTGTTATGCAAATCCTGACACGCCCCCTTCCGATGCAGACGCGAACGGTCACATCTTTCGCCTTGGGGTTGCCATCTACGATGTTTCCTTCGACGGTTGATCCTTTTGGCCCGGCAACCAACTTAACAAGTTGGGCATTATTGCCATTCTGCACAGCTTCTACGACTGCCTTTGAAAAGGTAGGATCAGTGTCCAGGCGCCTTACGAATGTCAGGACACCTTTATCCAATAATTCCTTTACATTGGTTTCACCTGATTCTTTGACAGCAGAAGCTACGGCTGGATCTACTTTGCGTTCGGCATCGGCTGCAAGCACCGAATTTGAGGTCAGCGCCGCAATAGCGGCAATTAAGATGACTAATATGGTTTTCATTTTTTATTGTGTGTTTGGTTTTCTATCACCGGAATGGGTGACAAAATTTAGTGCGTGCAGGCGCGGCGAGTGCCAGAGCGCTGCGGCTCGTCAATCGTGGTGTCGGCACTGGCTTCACTCCATGCACCGCGGGTGATGAGCGGTGACAGGCAAAGCTTCTTCACGAACGAAACACCGGCGGCTGTGGCTGGAGAGCGGGCGTTGGACAGGGCTTTTTTCATACGAGGCTGAGGTTTGGAGTGAGTGCTCATCCTTCTGTGGCCCGCGCGCGCCGTCGGCATTACGGACGATGTGGATTTATTTTTAAACCTGTGCAGTTTGGCCCCCTCCATGCCATTTGATGATACACGACGCCAAGACTTCCCCTCGACTCGCTGGAGCCTCGTCGCACGTGCCGGCCAAGCGGTCGGCGATGATGAGAGGCAGAAGGCACTTGAGATGCTGTGCAGCGCCTACTGGTATCCGCTCTATGCGTTTGCGCGCGGGCGCGGGGCAACACCGGCAGATGCGGAGGACCAGATGCAGGGCTTCTTTGCCAAGATTCTGAGCACGCAGTTCTTCGCTCAGGCCAGTTTCGAGCGCGGGAAGCTGCGCACGTTCTTTCTCAGCTCCTTCAGCCACTACATCTCGAAGCGGCAGCGCGATGCGAACCGCCAGAAACGCGGTGGTGGACAGCAGGCGGAGTCCATCGACGATCTCAGTGATGCGAATGAGCCTGCCTGTGATTCCAGCCTCGCGCAGCACTATGAGAAATGCTGGGCGCAGGATCTTCTGGACGAATCCATGACCGCGCTCGAAGCCGACTGCCTTGAGCGAGGCCGCCAAGCACACTTTGCGGCGCTGCGGGTTTTTCTCGAAGGCACGGACGACGAGCACAGCTACTCCACCGCGGCGGCAACGCTCGGACTCCAGGTGAATGCGGTGAGGCAGGAGGTCTTCCGCCTGAGAAACAAGTTCCGCGAGGTGATGCGGCAAACCATTGCCGCCTCGCTGGACTCGCCCACTGAGGCCGAGATCGACGCTGAGCTTGCGGACCTGAAGCGCGTGCTGCGGGCTTGAGCACTGTTCTGGCTTGCCAAACCCAGACCGCTTCATAATGACTCGCATTATGTCCGCAGTGAATCCGCCGCCTCGAAAAACCTGGCAACCGCCGACGGTGGAAGAGTTGCAGCCGGAGCTGCCGCAGTATGAGATCAGCGGCCTGCTCGGTCGGGGTGGGATGGGCGCGGTGTATCGCGCATGGCAGAAGAGCCTGAAGCGTGAGGTGGCCATCAAGGTGCTGCCACCGATGATGGAGGATGCGGACATGCACTTCGCTGAGCGCTTCAAAGCGGAGGCAGAGTCGATGGCACGGCTGAGCCATCCGGGCATCGTCGCTGTCTATGACGCTGGCGAGACGCCCGGCGGGCTGCTGTATTTTGTGATGGAGTTCGTGCAGGGCACGGATGTGCGGCAGATGATCGCCGCCGCAGGCAGACTGCCGCCCGCACACGCACATGCCATCGCCGCATGTGTCTGCGATGCGCTGGCCTATGCTCATGCCAGCGGTTTGATTCACCGCGACATCAAACCGGCAAACGTGATGGTGGATACCCAGGGCCGCGTGAAGGTGGCGGACTTCGGTCTGGTCAAACTCCTGGATGAAGACGGTGAGCTTACGCTGACCACCATGGCCGTAGGTACGCCGGACTTTATGGCACCGGAAGCGCTGGTCCCCGGCGCTCCGGTGGATGCCCGCGCGGACTTGTATGCGGTGGGCGTGATGCTCTACCAAATGCTTACGGGCAACTTGCCGCGCGGCGCGTGGCATCCGGCATCGACCCTGGTGCCGGAGGTGGACCCGCGCTTCGATGAGATCATTGTGAAGGCGATGCAACTCAATCGCAATGCGCGCCACAGCAGCGCGCTGGAGATGCGCGCGCACTTGGACAGCTTGTTGATACCGATGGTGCCGCTCGTGCAGGAGCATTCGAGTGCTGGAATGCCGAAGCAGGCGAGGTCGAAGCTGCCGCTGATGATCGGCTTGGGAGTGGCAGCGGCGATTTTCGCCGTGGCGTTCTTCACGATGGGAGGGCAGAACAAACCGATGCCGACAGCGGTAACAGCATCACCTGCCACTGCGAAACCGGTCGCTCTGGCGAAAGCGGTGTCGCCGCCCCTTCAGGGCTCTGCCACCGCACTCCAGGACGCTCCCGCGCCGAAGGCGGCATCAACTGCGAAGAGTAGTCCCGGACTTCAGTCCGCCAAACCAGCGTCAGCGCCCACGGCTCTGAGCAACGCACCAGCTCCGTCAGCAGCGAAGCAAGCCTCCAATGCAACATCATCACCAGCGCCAAGCGCCACTCCCATGCCGAGTGCAGGCGGACTAAAGTCCGGCAATACACCTCCGCCGACGACCGCCGTCGCCACAGCGCCTGCAAATCAGAAATCAACGCTGCCGTCTGAACTCGCGACGATGGACGCGGCATTCATCCGCAACCAGCAAGAGCGCGTGACCGCACCGTTTGAAGCAGAAGTCGCCAAGCTCAATGCTAGCTACCTTGGTGGCATCGCCACGAAGATCAGCGCCGAGAAAGCAGCGGGCAATCTCGATGGCATTGTGGCTTTGGAGGCGGAACAAAAGCTCATCACGGACAAGCGATCTGTGCCCGACGCAGATGATGCGACGACTCCCGCGAGCCTGAAGACCTTGCGCATGATCTATCGCACCTCTCATGCGCAGCTCGAAGTCACGCGCGCGGCAAACCTCAAGAAGCTGACCGACCCCTTCCGCGTATGGCTCACAGCGACCGAGGCCGATTTACTCAAGAAGGATCGCGTGGCGGATGCGAAGATCGTGCGTGGCTACCGCGAGGCGATGGACTCGAGTCATGCTGGGCCTCGGCCCGCAGTGGTGTCGCAAGGTGAAAGCAACCGCGTAGCGACCAAAGCAAATGGTAACGGGCTGAAGCCCAGTACCACTCCGTCGCCCGGCACGCTGGTCGCCAGCAAAGGTGAACACACCAACAGCCTCGGCATGAAGTTCGCCGCCGTGAAAGGCACCGACGTCCTGTTTTGCATCCACGAGACACGCTACCAGGATTACGCCGTGTATGCCGCCGACAGCCCAGGCGTGGACATACTGTGGAAAAGCCAGGGCTTCGATGGTCTCACGATCACCGCCCGCCCCGAGCAACATCCGGTGACGAATATCTCTTGGGAGTATGCGCAACAGTTCTGCACCTGGCTCAGCAGGAAAGAAGGCCGGAAGTATCGCCTGCCCACCGACCGCGAGTGGAGCATCGCCGTGGGTATTGGGCGGGAGGAGAAGTGGCTTGCCGACACCACACCCTCGACGGTCTTCAAACCACCAGGCGAATACCCATGGGGAGATAAATGGCCCATCCCGAAAGGTGCGGGCAACTACGGCGGCATGAGCCGTCCTGACCAGGTTTCCAACGCTCTCCGCAGTTACTTCGAGGGCTACGACGACGGCTACCCACTCACGGCACCGGTCATGAGTTACAAGCCCAACCGGTTCGGTCTCTACGACATGGGCGGCAATGTCTATGAATGGTGCGAGGACTGGTATGACAACACGCAGAAGCACCGCGTGCTGCGGGGTGCCTCCTTGATCGACAACGATTCCGCTGCGATGCTCTCGTCGTATCGGTATCATAAGGAACCGGGCAGCGTTAGCTACGGCAGGGGGTTCCGTGTGGTACTAGAAGCTGCGTCTCTCATCCCGCAGCCAAGGTAAAACATATCGACTGTCGCTGGATAAAGAGTCGAGAATCGCGGTCGGCATTGGGCATGATGGAAAGCGGCGTGGTGAAAGGGCGCAGCCGTTTCATTTTGCGGAATTTCAGAAATTCAGACGGGTGCCTCCAAGGTCTCGTCTTACAGTTTGAGCAGCTTCCTTGGTCTGGGCAAGACTTTCATCAGAGAGCACCTCACGGCTCACCGCATGGAAAGGGGTCAGAGAAGGTGTTTCATTTTGCGGAACTCCAGAAATTCAGAGGCTCGCTTCAAGCGATCTCATGAGGCCGTTTGATCCGCTTCCACGCAGCGGACAAGACTTTCCTGAACGGCTGAGACGGGATGGCCAATCTTCTTGGAGCGGCTCCCAAGTCTCTAAAAACTGGGATCTTGAAATTTGAAACACCTGCCCCCTTTCACTCAGGGGCTTACCAACACACACCGGAATCCCCGATACATATCCCGCGTGGACGGCGCGTTGTACAGCCGGTTGGATGACAGCAGGCTCAGCGGGTCATAGCCCCACGATCCGCCGTAAATGGGGTCAGGTGCTTCATTTTGCGGAATTCTAGAAATTCAGACTCTCCTCTCCAGGGTTCAGCATGGCAGTTTGATCAGTTTCCGCAAAGAG
>JBEBGU010000247.1:0-6129 GCA_040081325.1 Prosthecobacter sp. | reverse complement strand
ATCTAATATTTACTAGTTTCCGCAAGTCTGGAGGGCGTTTTTCTGCGAAGTGGCGGCTGATTGTAGGGATAAAGCGCCTGGCTCCCTAGGATATCCAGACTGCCAGGAATAGCAGTGGTCGAGCGTTAGCCGCGGAATCAGTCAGACGTAGCGATGACACTTGGCGACGAGGATTGACCTTGAATGGTTCTGCCGATATGACCAACCCATGAACATTTGGGATCAGTCCACGCCTATCTCCGAACAGCGTATCGTTGAGTTTGAGCAGCGCCATGACTTGAAACTGCCAGAGGACTATCGAGCGTTTCTCTTGAAGCATAATGGAGGCATCGTCTATCCGAAGAGCTACGCAGCCGAGTCTGGGGTGGAAATCTGCACTTCGCGGCTTCTCTCCATCGATCATGAGAACTACTACGACAATTTGGACAAGGTGCGCGACGCTGCATACTGGAACGGAAAGCAAGATCATGGCCTTGTCCAAATAGCCTATGATGCTGGAGGACAGACAATCTTCATGGCCACGAAGGGCGATCTAGCACAGACAGTCTATCTTGTGGTTGATGAGCAACCCTACTTGGTCGCGGAATCGTTCAGCGACTTTATCTTGAAAATGGACACATGGTATCGGCTGGGTCCCAAGACGGAAAGCGACCACATGTGGGATGAGTATTATCGAGAGAAGGGACAGCCGTTTTAAACCCCTGTCCCTTCCTATTCGCAGGCATAGACAATCCCACCGCACAGGCCCGTCACCGCAAGAGACTTATCATATGCTGCGTTTTGGCGTGCTGATTCTGTCCCACCACCCCCTCCATGCCATGACCAAGACCCTCGCCACATTCACGGGCCTCGCGTTTCTCACTTCCTCGCTCCATGCGGCAGCGCCGAAGAAAGAGGAGACGATCGACCCGAACAAGCCGGTGTCGTTTTACAAGCATATCCGCCCGATCCTCCAGGCGAACTGCACGGGCTGCCACCAGCCTGCAAAGGCGAAGGGCGACTACATCATGACCGACTTCGCCAAGCTGCTCGCGGGTGGTGAAGAGGGCAGTGCCATCGTGCCGGGCAAGCCTGCGGAATCCAATTTGATCAAGGTCGCCAGCCCGAACGCCGAAGGCAAAATCGAGATGCCGCCGAAGGGTGATCCGCTGCATGAAACCCAGGTCGCGCTGATCAAGCGCTGGGTCACCGAAGGCGCCAAGGATGACACGCCCGCCTCCGCCAAGGCACACTATGACATGGAGCATCCGCCTGTGTATGTCACCGCACCGGCGGTCACCTCGCTGGAATATTCACCCGATGGCAAGATGATCGCGGTGGCCGGTTATCATGAAGTGCTGGTGCATACCGCCGATGGTTCGAGCATCGTCGCGCGTCTCGTCGGACTCGCGGAGCGCATCCAGAAACTGGCATGGTCTCCAGATGGGAAGAAGATCCTCGTCACCGGTGGCAGCCCGGCGCGCATGGGTGAGATCCAGATCTGGGATGTGGAAAAGAAGAAGCTCGAACTCTCCAAGTCACTCACCTTTGACACGCTGTATGGCGCGAGCTGGTCGCCTGATGGCAAATTTATCGCCGTCGGTTGTGGTGATAACGGCATGCGCGCCTTTGAAGCCGCGACAGGCAAGGAAGTCGTCTTCATGGGCGGCCATAGCGACTGGGTGCTCGACACCGTTTGGGGACTTGAGGGCAAGCTCATCGCCTCGTGTGGTCGCGACATGAGTGTGAAGCTCACGGAAGTCGCCACACAACGCTTCGTGGACAACATCACCTCCATCACGCCAGGCGCCCTCAAAGGCGGCGTGCAAGTGCTGGCGCGGCATCCTTTGCGCAATGAAATCCTCATCGGCGGCACCGACGGCGTGCCCGCGATCTATCGCATGGAGCGCATCACCAAGCGCGTCATCGGCGACAACGCCAACCTCATCCGCAAGTTCCCCGTCATGCAGGGCCGCATCTTTGGCGTGGACTTCGCACCCGATGGCAAGCGCATCGCAGCCGGCGCTTCGTTTGAAGGCACGGGCGCGGTGAACATCTACGCCAGCGACTACGACAGCACGATGCCTGATGCCGTGAAGAAGATCGTCGAGACCGTGAGCGGCAAAGGCCCCGAACTGGATGCCTGGGTCACCAAAGACGTCAAACTCATCGCCAGCACGCCGCTTCCCACAGGCGGCGTTTTCAGCGTCAGCTTTAGCCCGGACGGCCTAACCGTGGCCGCTGCGGGACAGGACGGCCGCATCCATTTGATCGAAGCCGCCACGGGCAAGATTGCCAAAGAGTTCGTGAGTGTCCCGCTCGTCGCCAACAAGGCTCTCGCCGCCAGCGATGTGATCGCCGATGACAGCGTGCGTGCCACGGCGAAGAAGGCCGACAAAGTCGAAACACTCGTGCCCGGCGTGACGGTCGCCTCCATCGAAGTGCAGCCCACCAGCGTCAGCATCGGCAAGCCCACCGAATACGCGCAGCTCCTCGTCACCGCGACGATGAGTGACGGCACCAAGGCCGATGTCACTCGCATGGCCAAACTCACCTTCACCGGAAGCGAAGCCGGCAGCATCAACGAACGCGGCCTCCTGCGCCCAACCACGGATGGCAAAGGCGAAGTGAAGATCGCCTTCATGGGCAAGGCAGCCACCGTGCCCGTGACCATCACCGGCATGAATCTCGCGCTGAAGCCTGACTATGTGCGCGACATCATGCCCATCGCCAGCAAGCTCGGCTGCAACATGGGCACCTGCCACGGTGCCAAGGACGGCAAGGCAGGCTTCAAGCTCAGCCTGCGCGGCTACGATCCGATTTACGACGTGCTCGCCTTCACTGACGAACTCGCCAGCCGCCGCGCCAATGTGGCCTCACCCGAACATTCACTCATGCTTTTGAAAGCAAGCGGCTCCGTGCCGCATGAAGGCGGCCAGCTCACCGTTCCTGGCGAGCTTTACTACGAGACACTGAAAGCCTGGATCAGCCAGGGCGCGAAGCTGAACATGAAGACGCCGCGCGTCACCAGCATCGAAGTGTCGCCCAAGAACCCAGTGCTGGAACGCATCGGCAATCGTCAGCAGATTCGTGTCGTCGCTCATTATGCCGATGGTTATGTCCGCGATGTCACCGCCGAAGCCTTTGTCGATAGCGGTAACATGGACGTAATCGAAGCCGACAAAACCGGCCTCATGACCAGCCTGCGTCGTGGTGAAGCCGCCATCCTCGCACGCTTTGAAGGCGCGTATGCTGCGACCACCATCACGGTGATGGGCGACCGCACTGGCTTCGCTTGGAAAGAGCCGGAGAAGTGGAGCAAGATCGACGAACTCGTAACCCGCAAATGGGAGCGCATGAAGATCGAGCCGAGCGGTGTGTGCAGTGATGAAGACTTCCTACGCCGCATCCATCTCGACCTCACCGGCCTGCCGCCGAAGCCAGAAGAAGTGCGCGCCTTTGTCGCCGATACGCGCGACATGCGCACGAAGCGCAACGAGGTGATCGACAAGCTCATCGGCAATCCTGACTTCGTTGATCATTGGTCCAACAAGTGGGCCGACATGCTGCAAGTGAACAGCAAGTTCCTCGGCACTGAAGGTGTCACGACGCTGCGCGCTTGGATCAAGCAGCAGGTTGCCGACAACACGCCGTATGACCGTATGGCCTACCGCATCATCACCGCCACCGGCTCCACGAAGGACAATCCAGCCGCTTCGTATTTCAAGACCGTGCGCACGCCGGAAGAGCTGGCGGAAAACACCACGCATCTGTTTTTAGCGACTCGCTTCAACTGCAACAAATGCCACGACCATCCCTTTGAAAAATGGACCTGGGATCAGTATTACCAAACCGCCGCCTACTTTGCTCAAGTCGATCTGAAGACCGATCCTGCCAGCGCTGGCAAGACCATCGGCGGCACGGCCGTCGAAGGCGCAAAGCCGCTGTATGAAATCGTCACCGACAAAAAAGCAGGTGAGCAAAATCACCTTCGCACCAATGCGCCGGTCGCGCCCAAAGTGCCGTTTGATGCGGAATTGGTTAGCAAAACCGCCACCAGCCGCCGCGAGCAATTTGCCACCTGGATGACCAGCCCGGACAACGACTACTTCGCCATGAGCTACGCCAACCGCATCTGGGGCTACCTCACCGGCACTGGCGTGATCGAGCCACTGGATGACATCCGCGCGGGCAATCCGGCGAGCAATCCCGAGCTGTTGCAATACCTGACCAACGAGTTCATCCAGAGCGGCTTCAATGTGCGGCACCTGATGAAGATCATCGCCCAGAGCCGCACCTACCAGCTCACCCTCGCCACCAACAAATGGAACGAGGACGACAAGATCAACTACAGCCATTCCAAAGCCCGCCGTCTGCCAGCCGAAGTGTTGTTTGACTCCGTGTTCGCCGTCACCGGCTCCATGCCAAACATCCCCGGAGTGCCCAAAGGCATGAGAGCTGCCCAGCTCATCGACGGACAGACGCAACTGCCTGACGGCTTCCTAACCAACTTCGGCAAGCCCGCGCGTGAATCCGTGTGCGAGTGCGAGCGCAGCAACGATGTCAATCTCGGTCCCGTCATGGCACTCATGAGCGGCCCAACCGTCGGCGATGCCATCAGCGATCCGGCCAATGCCATCGCCAAACTCACCAACGAAGTGAAGGACGACTCGAAGCTCGTGGAAGAAATCTTTGTCCGCATCCTCAACCGCAAACCCACCGGCCAGGAGATCAATGCCGCGCTCGCCAGCATGGCGGGCATGGATGCTGAAAACAAAAAGCTCACCGCCGAGTGGCAGGCCAAGGAAGCCGAACAGAAGCCGATGATCGACAAAGCCGAAGCCGAGCGCGTCGCTTTGATCGCCAATACGAAGACTGAACTCGAAGCCTACAAAGTGAAGATGGCACCTGAAGTGAAAAAGCAGGAAGCCGCCAGACTTGCCGCCATCACCAAAGCAGAAGCCGCAGTGAAGACCGCCGCCGATGCCGCCCCCGCACAGCAGCCGCGCTGGGAACAGTATGTCGATCTCACCACCGAATGGACGCCGCTTGATCTGAGAGTGCAGCGCGCCAATGGCGTCGAGAAACTCACCGTCGAAGCCGATGGCAGCCTCTTTGCCACCGCCATGCCTGCCGGACGCGAAACCCCTGGCACTTACATTCTTGTCGGCAAATCAGCGCTGCCGAACATCACCGCCATCAAGCTGGAGATGCTGCCTGATGACCGCCTGCCAAACAACGGCCCAGGCCTCGCACCCGATGGCAACTTTGTGCTCAGCGAGTTCAGTGTCCGCACGGACCCGATGGATGCGAAACGCTCCAAGCGAGGCGGTGAAGCCCAGACGTTGAAGAATCCGAAAACCGACTTCTCACAGACCAATTTTGACATCGCCGAGGCACTGAAGCCGCGCAATCGCGACAAGGGCTGGGCCGTCTCGCCTGAAGGCGGTTTCCGCCATGAAGCCACCTTTGAGTTCGCCAAACCCATCGCTTACGAAGGTGGTGCGCAGTTCACCGTCACGCTCAGTTCGCAGTTCCAGAATGGTAAATACAACCTCGGTCACTTCCGCCTCTGGGTCACCAACAGTCCGATCGTCCGCTTCGGCACCTCCAGCATCATCGCCGCCGCTTTGAAGACGCCGATGGCCAAACGCACCAAGGAACAGCAAGCTGCGCTCGCCACCAGTTTCCTGACACAGTTCAAGGACGTGCAGGCGCAGAAGAAGCTGCTCGCGAATGCGAAGAAGCCTCTGCCGGTGGATGCACAGTTGGTGGCCTTGGAAACGAAGAACACCGAGGCACAGAAGCCCATCGTCATCGATCCCAAACTCGTCCAGCTCCGTCGTGATGCCGACCTCAGCGCCAAGCAGCTCGGCAACAAACGCCTTTCTGCCGCGCAGGATCTGGCCTGGGCGCTGATCAATTCTTCAGCGTTCTTGTTTAATCATTGATGGTAGCAGCCGGAGCGCGTATATGGCGCAGCCTACTCACCACTTTTTGCGCGCGATACCGAGCGAGCTGCCAAGGCAACTCCGGCACCTCGTTGCACTCCACCCTTCATTGGACTCCGATGTGCTAGGAAAGCTTGGCGAGTAGGCTACGCCATACTCGCGCTCCGTGTGGCGCTCGACCACGGCCAGTCGATTGAGC
>JBEBGU010000246.1:0-6135 GCA_040081325.1 Prosthecobacter sp. | reverse complement strand
ATGTGTATAAGAGACAGAGGGGATAGATTTCTTCTTTGACCAGCAGCGTCACCAGACCTGCTCCGGCGCGCAATGCACCGCTACAGGCAAAGATGGCTGCGCCGATAAACCCGCGTGATCCAGCGATGATGCCTACGCGCCCGGCCTGGCCTTTGTGAAAATCGAATTCGCGACGCGGCAACCATCCGCTGAGCAACTCCGGCGTCAGGATCTGTGCCGTGACAGCAAGTTCTGATGAATGGAGATCTGGCAGCGACACGAGTGCCAGCCGCCCAACAAACATTGTCGCAGTGTCAGCAACGAGGCCAGTCTTGGCAAAGGCCACGGTCACGGTCAGGTCGGCCTGCACGCAGTCCGGTGCAGGCAGTCCTGTATCGCCGTTCAAGCCTGATGGAATATCCATGGCCACCGTCCATGCCTGATGCGCACTCCGTAGTGCATTCATCTCAGCCGCCAGCGCGCGAATCCCTGGACGCAGCTCTCCGACTGCGCCGATGCCGAGCAGGCCATCGAGCAGCACAGCACCGGTGATCTGGGGTGCGTCCTCCAGGATTCTCACACCCGCCAGAGCAGCGAGATGGGCGCGGGGCAGGGGCTTCATCGACTCCACTGGACCACTGAGTCGTGCCAGCACTTGCCAGCCTTGTTTTTGCAGTTCACGTGCAGCCACCAGCGCATCTCCGGCATTGTTGCCTGAGCCGAGATAGATGATGAGCGTGCCAGGATGTGGAAAGAAGCGCCGCACTTCTTTGGCGATACCATAGCCCGCCTGCTCCATGAGATCGGCTGCACTCACCCCACGATCAAAAGCCTGCTGCTCGATCTCCTGCATCTGCTGGCAAGTCACGATCATGGTGCAGGCCCTCAGTTCGCTTTCTTGTAGGAGACGATGCCCTGCGCGATGCCTTCGGCGATGCGCTTGCGGAACTCGCCGGTCATCATGCGACCACGGTCGGAGGAGTTGCTGACAAAGCCGCACTCCACCAGCACGGCTGGGTTACGAGTCGTCTCACGGATGACGTGAAAGCTGGCGTGCTTGACTCCCCGATTGGTCATGCTCGTGCGCTGGACGAGGTAGGCCTGGATGTAGGCGGCGAGGGTGAAGGATTTGGTCGAGTAATGATATGTCTCCACTCCTGTGCCACTGCCGCCTCGGTTGTAGTTGTAGTGAATGCTCACGAAGATGGCGTTGCCGTAGCGATTGCCTGTGGCAGCACGCGATGGGAGCGGGATGAAGACATCGCGCGAGCGGGTCATGATTACCTTCAGTCCTGCCTTTTTTAAAAGCTCCTCGACTCGGCGAGCCGTATCCAGAGCGAGATGCTTTTCATACACATAACCAATGGCCGCGCCGCGATCAAAGTCGCCATGCCCAGCGTCCAGCACCACGGTATCAAAGGCCTTTGCCACGGGACTCACGAAGATCAGTAGCGCCCATAGCATCGAGTTCAGAGAACGATTCAACGAAGAGAGGCTGGAGAATACGCGAGTCATGCAGAGGGGGTTCAAAGAAGTCACTACAAACGCAGGCTGCGTGCCGTGCCTTCGTCTGTTTTCAGTAAGCGGCTGACGGTGGGGATGGTCAAGCAGTTTGGCTGCTTCTTGTCTGCTCATTCCCGCTCATGGCTTGCATCGGCGATGAAGCTTTCCACATCAGCCTGAGTCGTGGCCCATGAGCACATGAGACGGGAGCCGCCGCCGATGAAGCTGTAAAACTGCCATGCGTGGGATTTTAGGCGAGCCTTGATTGAATCAGGTAGCTTTGCGAAAACGGCGTTGGCATCGACAGGGTAAAGAATCTGCACGCCGGGGATTTTGCCAAGGCCATCTGCGAGCTGGCGGGCAAGTCCGTTGGCTCTTGCGGCGTGTGTTTGCCAGACGTTGTCGGTGAGAATGCGCAGCCACTGGGCGGAGATGAAGCGCATCTTTGAGCAAAGCTGACCGGCCTGTTTGCAACGGTACTCAAAATCACGCGCGAGGGCTTTGTCGAAAAAGACGACGGCCTCAGTGACCGCCATTCCAAGTTTGGTGCCACCGCAGCAGAGAACATCGACTCCGGCTCGCCAGGTGATGTCGGCAGGTGAGGCGCTGCCTCCGGCGAGAGCGTTGAAGAAGCGCGCACCGTCCATGTGGACAGACATGCCATATTGCTTCGCGAGTCCGCATAGACCGGCGATCTCGCCCGGACGATAGACGGTGCCCAGCTCGGTGCTCTGGCTCAGGCTGAGCGCGCGTGGTCGCGGGTAATGCAGGTCAGTGCGGTGAGTGATGAGGCGCTCGACATCGGTGGGATCAAGTTTGCCTAACGAGCTTTTGGCGGTGAGAAGCTTGCTGCCATTGGAGAAGAACTCCGGTGCGCCACATTCATCCGTCTCGACATGGGAGACGTCACTGCAAATGACGCTGTGATAGCTTTGGCAAAGAGAGGCCAGGGAGAGCGAGTTCGCAGCCGTACCATTGAAGACAAAGAACACCTCGCAATCGGTCTCGAAGAACTGGCGGAAGGTCTCGCAAGCCTGAGCCGTGATGGTGTCGGCACCATAGCTGGGGTGGTAGTCCGTGTTCGCTTCTTGGAGCGCCTGCCAAGCCTCGGGGCAGATGCCTGAGGTATTGTCGGAGGCGAAGTGGTATTTGAGTTCAGTGTTCACGATTCGCAGTTCGTCGTTGTTTGAAGTTAAGCCAGAGGCCGAGCGCTAGGAGGACGAGATCTCTCGCGATGAGTTCCGCGTAGTTACTCGAAGCTGCGCCGCTGTCACCAAAGCAGCCACAGCGGATGTCGGTGCCGCGAAACCACGCGATGCCGATGGCGATGAGGAAGGCGAGCAGGCTGCCATTCAGGACAAGCAGTCCGCCTTTTCTCAAGCAGCCTGTGATGACTGCCAGTCCCCCGAAAATTTCCAACCACGGCAGAAACATGGCGAGCATCCCGGCATACGGATCAGGCAGCAGAGCAAAGCTGCGCACGTCATCAAGAAAGACCATCGGGTTCCAAGCCTTCACCACCCCAGCATAAACGAAGACGCCGCCGAAGAGGAGGTGGAGGAGACCAGATAGCAACTTCATGAAGATCAATCCGCTGGCTGATCAAGGATCGCGGGTTCGTCTTTCTCTAGCGGCAGCATGATCGACACGAGTGCTGCAGGGATGAACAAGAAGCCGGCGTAGAGGAGGGCTTCGCGGTAGTCGCCCACTTTGACAAAGATGCCGAAGAAGACCGTACCGCCCGCAGCGACGATGCGGCCGATGTTGTAGCAGAAACCGGAGCCAGTGGTGCGCAGGAGCACAGGGAAGAGCGGCGGCAGACACATGGTGAAGAGGCCGAAGACGCCCTGGCAGGCACCGATGATGGCGAACTGAATCTTCGTCGTCTCCCAGTCCCAGGTCCGGGAGAAGGCAAAGTACATGATGGCAAAGTAGGCGAGCATCATGAGCACGATGGCTTTGCGATAGCCCATCAATTTAGCCAGCGCGCCGGCGATGTAGTTACCGATGAGGCTGCCAAACATGATCCACATGAGCGCGGTGACGAGCGCGTTGTCTTTCCCCTCTTTCGTTAAGCTGGCGATCTCAGGCAGGCTGAGGATGTGCTTTTGCTGCCAGAAAAGGAATGTCCAGTGCGCGGTTAAAGAAACGGCGCAGATGATCATGACACGCCATGTCACCCCGCGCACCGATGGACCGAAGAGATCGGCAATGCGCGGCACAGGTTGACCAACACGGGCCTGCTCCCAGGCTTCGGTTTCAGGAACGGCCTTGCGAATCCAAAGGGTCAGGAAGGCTGGCAGGACACCGATGAGGAAGATGAAGCGTGGTTCCTGACCGGCGAGCATCCAACCGGCGAAACAGGCGAGCAGCACGCCGCAGTTCACCGCTGATTGTAGCGTGGCGGCGATCCATGGACGCCATTTCTTGGGCCAGGTCTCCGAGAGCAGGGAGGCGCCCACGGCCCACTCGCCACCGATGCCGAGCGCAGCCAGGAAGCGGAAGATCATGAGATGCCACCATGTCTGAGCAAAGAACGATAGGCCGGTGAAGCAGGCATAGGTCAGAATGGTCAACGTCAGCGTCCGACTGCGGCCCAGGAGATCTCCCACGCGGCCAAAGAACGCGCCTCCCAATGCCCAGCCGACGAGAAACGCGGCCTGGATGATCGCCCCATGCTTACCCACGGAGGGGTCGCTTTCTGGCAGCACCATAAGCTGCGCCACGAAGGCCGTGGCTACGAGTGTATATAAGTGCATGTCCAGCCCATCGAAAAGCCAGCCGAGCCAAGCGGCGATGCCAGAGCGCACTTGATGAGACGAGAGGTCGCGTAAGCGGGTGATTTCTTTGGGGTGGGTGGAGCGAGTCATGGAAAGAGGCGAGCTTTGGGCATTCAGCAGCTTGTGGCAAGCTTTGTGAACGCCCGCAGTCCGCGTAAGCTTAAAATTCACGAGGTGAGACACTAATACAGCCAGTCATTCAACTGTAACTTCCATACATCACGACATTCACCTCATCTGTAGTTCTTGTATTTTTCAGAAAATCTTTGCAAAAATGCGCCCCAAGTTTTAGAATGCGCCCGCGCTTGAAGATATGTCACAAAGATTAGCCTCGCTCTAGAGCTGGTTTTTGCGGCACACTTCAAGCTTCTTCTGATTCTGCACAGCATGCTCACAGAACTCCCCAACTTTGGACATCTCACCATCGCGCGTCGCGCCAGCGGTGAGCCGGTTCATGTCACTCGTTCCCCAGACGAGTTGGTGTTTCTTGCCTTCGACACGCAGATCAAGCGTCTGGTCGAACTGCATGTATTGAAAAAAGGAGCAGTGCTGGGTGCTGATGCTCAACGCTCAGCCTTTGAGCGTGCTGAAATGGCCGTGGGAGTTCGCAGTCCGACTTTCATGCGAGTGATCGATGTGGGTGAGGATCAGGGACTTGTCTATTACACCAGTAATCTCAATGAAGGCGAGTTTGTCGCCGACTACATCGACCGCCGCGGCGCGCTGCCACCTGCCACGGTGTTTTCGCTTCTGCTGCAAATGCTGGACGACTTGATGTTGTTAGGCAACCGCCAGCGTCTCGTGTCTCAGATGCGTTTGGATCGTGTGATGGTCTCCACCCTGGAAGACACTTTCCTGCAACTTAGGCTCTATGATTTTGGACTATCCACAGACGAAGGCGCGGCGGTTGACGGTTCTGCGCAGGTCTTGCAGGTGTGTGAGCTGATCTTTTTGCTGCTCACTGGGAAAAGCTATGCGGGTGAGAATCCTGATCGCTTCCCTGTGCTGACATCACTGCCGATGAATCTGCGCACCACACTGCGAGCTGCATTGAGCGACTCAGCCAATACGTCCACCTCCACTGAAAAACTCCGGGATGATGTGCGTGAGGCATACGGTGCTTTTGTCAGCAGCATGCAGGCGCGCAGTTCACGGAAGCAACTCGTTGTCATCGCCGCCACGCAGCCGCTTTCTCAGCTCCAGGATCTACTGCTAGAAGGTGTGCCTGTGGAAAAGCTCCTTGGCAATCGCTTCCGTGCTGAAGACGAAGGTCCGGTTAGACGCTTACCGTTTTCCATTCCCTGTCTGAATGTGAAGAATGATCAGCCCGTGACGGTTCACTTGCTGCCGCCTTCTCGATTGGTGGATAAGTCACAGTATGATGCCGTGCCGCTTCAAAGCTGGCGTTTCAGTGCGGACAAGCACCCCAACATCCTCCGCAGCCTACGCCTGTGGGAGAGTCCTGAATGGAGTTTTCTAACGGAAGAACGTGAGCCGGGCTTCACCTTGAGCCGTCTGCTCACCGAGCGTTTAACATTGAATGCCAGTGAGGTGTCGGTGGTCTTGCGTCAGGTGTTGGCAGGCTTGGATCAGTCTCTGGAATGTGGTGTGCCACGCCTCGAACTGCACCCTTCAAACATCGTCCTCCGTGTCGGCAAAGGCGGGCCGATGCAGTCCCGTGAGTTTGATCGGCTGATGCAAAAGCGTCTTGATGCTTGGCCACCCTTTGTGGTGAAGCTACGCGCACATCTGACGATGCGAAATCTCTACGAGCCACCGCTCGTTGACTTGCCTCAATCACAGGACTTCGATGGTGAAAGCCAAGCGGATCGTGAATATCGGAATCGTTCATTCGTCGCCCTCGCCACTTATC
>JBEBGU010000245.1:0-6142 GCA_040081325.1 Prosthecobacter sp. | reverse complement strand
AGGTGAAACCTTCGACATCTTCAAACTGCTGCCACCGCCCGTGCCTGATGAGCGCAACTTTGCTGCCATCGAACTGCTACGAGACATCCGACTGCCTGAAGGGGATATTGAGGCGGCTAAGGCTGCGGCGAGGAGACGCGATGTATTGCAAAGAGCCTGTGATTTCTTGAGTAGGCCAAGCGGGACAGGTGTTTGGTTAAGCAAAGACATCTTTGGGAAAGCACAGGCCCCTGACTTGAAGCAGGCAATCACCACGATTCTTGATCACAAGCTGCTGGCATGGCCTGATCCATCGGATCATTCACCCAAGGCACTTCGTTCCGCCCTGGAGAAGCACGCTCCATTTATCCGAGAACTAGCGAATGCAGCTTCTGCACATCCAGAGTCCGAATGGCTTCCCCGATGGGACAAAAGCTGGGTGCCGGAGATTTGGCTCTCAGTTTCCATGAATCACATCGATGTCGTGATGTCTGTCTCACGCCTGATGCAGCTTCATGCACTCGCTTGCCTGGAAGCCGGAGATGCTGAAGCCTCATTGCGTGACATCCAGGCGCTTGTTCGACTGAGTGAAGCCATGATGAGAGAGCCGTTGTTGCTTTCACAAGTCGTCGGAGTGACCGAGTTGACTCATGCCATTGAGTTTGTCTGGCTCATGCTTGAAAAGAGGGTCTTCGAAGAAGAACACCTCAAAGTCCTACAGTCCGAGCTGCAGCGAATTGATCTTGCCGCCACCTTGCTCCGGGCGACGCGTGGTGAAATGGCAGCGGCAGTGAACAGCATCACGCATTTGGAGGAGTATCCTCGTGGGCGAGCAGATTTTTGGATGTCCAGTCCACTGGGACCATCGGTTTCACCCTATGTCCGCGAAGCTTTCGCCTGGATTCCAGCCGGATTCTTTGCACACAGCAAGACGACTGAGGTTCATCTCAGCTACGACTACCTCATCAGCCCTCAGCTCATGACCGGCCTCAAAGACATCATGGGCGAACATCGTCGGCTTGAGTCAATTCTACGCTCCCAATCTTGTCTGAGCAGGCCCGACTATTTATTAGCACGATGGACGTTGTCTTCCATTTTTCACGTCCGCGATATGACCGTCTTTGCCGACAATCTAGTGCGCCAGGCCCGGCTGGCCTGCGCTCTTGAGCTTCACTTTTTGGAGCATCTGTCGTTCCCTCCGAATCTTGAAGAGTTAAACGCCACGCATCTGGCAGGTGCCAGCCTGCTCGCCGTGGATGGAAACCCGATGCATTACAAGCTCAACGGCCTTGGCCGCTATTGGCTCTGGTCAGATGGTCCTGACGGTGTCAACGATGGCGGCATGATGAGAACGGAAAAGAAAGTCAGAGGCACCAGTTCATCCCCCGACACAAGACATTTTCAAGGCGACTGGGTCTGGCGCTATGAGCCAGTAAAACAGTGATGAAAACGCTCACACCTTGATGAAAAGGCCGCGCTTCGAGAGCCAGCGCGCTAGCAACAGCATCAGAGCAAAGCTCACGCATGAGGCGAGGCTCAGGGAGTCACCCACTGCCGCTCGTGGGGGACACTCCCCACCGTACAGGGAGTCAATTAGTGAGGTTCAGGGAGCCACCCTTTTTTTGATTGCCTCAGCCCCCATTTTCTAAATAATGCTCCCGTCACTGATCCGATATTAACCACCCCAGTCTCATGAAAGCACGCCTCCGCACCGCCCTCCTGCCACTCATCGCACTTCTGGCTCTGCCTGCCGCTGCGCAGGTGCCATACACGCTCCGGCACCCTATCCCTGCGCCTCCCGGCGGGGCGCAGGCCCTGGCAGAACTCGGCTCCAGTGTGGCGGTGGATGGGGACTATACAGTGGTCGGCGCGCCCTTGGATGATATTGGCGGGCAGAACGCCGGCGTGGTAAAGGTGTTTCATTCGACGACCGGGACACTGCTCTTCCTATTACCGAACCCGAGCCCAGCGCTGAATGACCAGTTTGGCTACTCGGTGGCGATCTCTGGCACGCGGGTCGTCGTGGGGGCAAACCTTGACGACACGGGAGCGACCGATGCCGGGAGCGCGTATGTGTATGACCTGGCCAGCGGGACGCCCACGGTGCCCGTCCACACGCTGAACAAGCCCAGCCCGGCAGCGGGTGAAGCGTTCGGCATCTCCGTGGCGATCCTGGGCACGCGGGTGGTGGTGGGAGCTGACAAAGACGACACGGGAGCGACGGATGCTGGGAGCGTGCATGTCTATGACCTGGGCAGCGGGACACCCACGGTGCCCGTGCTCACGCTCAATAACCCCGCTCCGGCAGCCGGTGCTTTCTTCGGCAATGCGGTCGCGCTCGGCGGCACGCGGCTGGTGGTAGGCGCCCCCCAATCCGGCGGTTCTTCCGGCAGTGGAGATGTCTATGCCTATGACCTGAGCAGCGGCACGCCGAGCGTGCCCGTGGCCACGCTGCCCGCGCCCGCCCCCACCATCGGGTCGGTTTATGGGTTTGGCCGCTCCGTGGGCATATCGGGGACACGAATCATCGTCGGAGCCCCCTACGCCAACGAGGGTAATCTCCGCACAGGCAATGTGTATGCGTATGACCTGAGCAGCGGCACGCCGACGGTGCCCGTGCTCTCGCTGTTCGAGTCCCCCCGGACACGGAACAGCTTCTTTGGCAATGGGGTGGCGATCACCGGCACGCGGCTCATCGTTGGGGCACTCGGCACGACCAAAACGTATGTGTATGACGTGACCAGCGGGACGCCCGCAGTGCCCGCCCATACTCTGAACACCCCGGCAGCTTCTGACAACTTCGGCTACGCGGTGGCGATCTCTGGCACGCGGGTGGCGGTGGGAGCCCCCTCTGATGATACGGAAGCGACCAACGCGGGCAGGGCCTATGGATACGACCTGAGCAGTGGCACGCCCACAGTGCCCGTAGCCACCTACGACGACCCGAGCCCGGCGTCGGGTGACACCTTTGGCCGCTCGGTGGCCGTCTCCGGCACGCTCATGGTGGTGGGGGCACCTTTGGCGGATATTGGGGCGAATGACGCCGGGATCGCGCATGTGTATGACTTCAGCAGCGGGACACCGACGGTGCCTGTGGCCACGCTGAACAACCCTGTGCCAGTGTCGAATGACCAGTTCGGCTATACCGTGGCGATCTCCGGCACGCGCGTGGCCGTAGGGCGGTTCAAATCCAGCGGTGGCTCAGTCAATATCTACGATCTGAGCGGCGTAACACCCACCGTGCCCACCCATACGCTGAGCAGCCCGACGACGAGTGACGAATACGGCACCACGGTGGTGATCTCCGGCGCGCGCGTGGCGGTAGGGGCTCCACGGGATGACACGGGCGGAATCGACAAAGGCAGTGTGTATGTGTATGACCTGAGCAGCGGCACGCCCACCGTGCCCGTCACCACGCTGAACAAACCCGCCTCGACATCCGGTTATGCGTTCGGCTCCGCCTTGGCGATCTCCGGCACGCAGCTGGTGGTGGGAGGCGGGATCAATGCCGATAGCGCGCATGTGTATGACTTAACCAGCGGTACGCCGACGGTGCCTATAACGACGCTGAACGGGTCGGGCCAGTTCGGCGCGTCTGTAGCGATCTCCGGCATACGGGTGGTGGTTGGGGCAACCTATGGAGGCACGAGCAGTGCCGGGAGAGTCCTCGTTTATGACCTGAGCAGCGGGACACCCACGGTGCCTGTGACCACGCTGAACAACCCCACTCCGGCGGCGGATGACCAATTTGGCAACTCGGTGGCGATCTCCGGCACGCGACTGGTGGTGGGGGCTTTCCAAGATGATGACGGAGCGACCGATTCCGGGAGAGCGTACGTCTATGATCTCGGCAGCGGCACGCCCACGGTGCCCGTGGCCACGATCAGCAACCCCGGCCCGGCGGCAGGTGACAAGTTCGGTAACTCGGTGGCGGTCGATGGAGCCACTGTGGCCATCGGCGCCCCCTATGACGACAGTGCGATGCCGGACAAAGGCTACGCCTACGTCTTTGGCCCCGCAGCGCCCACTGTGACACTGAACACGACTGGCCTCCCCACCACCCTCACGACCCTGACGATCACCGGCACCGGCTTTGACTCCACTCCTGGCAATAACACCGTGGCCCTCACCCCCGCTGGCACTGGCACCGTGACCGCCGCCACCGCCACCTCATTGACCGTGACCGGCCTTAGCGGAGTCAGCCTCGGTGCTCTCAGCGCTGTGGTCACCACCAGCGGCCAGAACAGCGGAGTCCCCGTGCAGGTGGCGACGGTGGTGGTGGCGACTCCCGAAATCGCAGTCACGGGGAAGGGCGTGGACATCCCCCAGGGTGACACGACAACGAGCACCGCTGACGGCACGCACTTCGGCAACGTGGCGCTGCTCAATGCGCGGGTGGCACATAACTTCAACATCAGCAATGAGGGCGACTCGGCTCTCAACCTTTCCGGCTCGCCGCTCGTCAGCCTCAGCGGTCCGGGGGCAGCCGCCTTTGAGGTCACGCTCGCCCCTGCGGATACCGTGGCAGCAGGGGGCAGCACGACCTTTGCCATCACCTTTGATCCCAGCTTGCCCGGCTCATACACGGCGACGGTGACGATCCAGAGCGATGCGGTCAACCACCCCAGCTTCACCTTCAACATCAGCGGCTTTGGCGTGCTGAGCATGCTGCGAACGCAGACCATCACCTTTGTCCCACCAGCTACGGTTTACCTCAGCCAGAGCCCGCTGAGCCTCAATGCCTATGCCAGCTCTGGGATGTTGGTGACACTCAGCGTGGTGCCCGTGGGGACGACTGCCGCAGGGGCCAGCATCGTGGGAAATGTGCTGAGCTTTACGGGCACTGGCACGATCAAAGTGCAGGCCGTGCAGCCCGGTGGTAGCAACTATGCTGCCGCTACGACGGTGGTGAAGACGATCACGGTGAAGGCCAATCTCACGGCACTGACACTGCTGAACCTCGCCCAGACTTACACGGGCACGGCGCGGCCCATCAGCACTCTCGGTGGCACGGGAGCGGTGACGATCGAATACAAGCTAGGCACCACGATCCTGCCGGGCCCACCCACCGCCGCAGGCAGTTACAGTGTGAAGGCCACGGACAGCTCGGGCACCAGTGCGGGCATCAAGACTGGTACGCTCGTCATTTCGAAGGCCCCGCTCTATGTCACGCCTGCGGATCAAAGTAAGTTCGTCGGCAAGGACAACCCGCCACTGACGCTGAGCTACAGCGGCTTCGTGAGTGGCGAGACGGCCAGCCTCGTCACCACTGCGCCTGCTTTGAAGACGACAGCGACGAAGACGAGCGTCGGCGGCGAGTATCCCATCACCGCCAGCGGTGGGGTGGTCTCGGCGAACTACGTCTTCATCTACCTGCAAGGGGCGCTGGTGGTCCATAGCTTCGCCACCAGCTACGAGGCTCTGCTCGCGAGCGGCGGCGGCAATCTCGTCGGCAAGCTCGCCATCACCATCGTTGCGGCGAACACCGGCTTCACCGGCAAGCTCTACTGCAAGGACGAGAAGACCGCGCTGTCGCTCAATGGCACGCTGGTGTCCACCCCAGGCTCCCAGTCGGCCACCGGCAGCGCTTCGGTGACCTCAAGCCTCATCCCGTACGTCGTCAACGTGACCGTCAAGATCGACGGCAGCCTCAGCGCCAGTGTCACCCGCAGCGGCGGTGCCTACGCTAGCAGCAATGAAGGCCGCCGTGTACTAACCCTGGCCACCGGGAAAACGGTGGCCTATGCAGGAGCACACACCGCCGTGCTGGAGCCCGCCACACCGTCCGCCAGTGGCGTGCCCGCAGGCGCAGGCTGGGCCACGGCGGTGATCAGCACGAATGGCGTGATGACCCTCACGGGCAGACTCGGCGATGGCACCGCCTTCACCACCTCACTCACGCCCGATGACGCCGCTGATCCCACTTACCGCTTGTTTGTGCATCCCTATGTGGCAGCGCGCGCACAGTCCTACATCGGCGGAGCCATCACGCTGCTGCCGCATCCCTCAGTCTCGCCCGCACTGGCCGGACGCCGCTACGTCGAGTCCGCCGTCATGAGTTGGGCCAAAGCGGGATTGATCGCAGATGCCAGCTACCGCACAGGCTTCGGCCCCGTGAGCAGCGTGATGATGCTCGATCCCTGGCTTCCGCCCGCTGCCGCCA
>JBEBGU010000244.1:0-6147 GCA_040081325.1 Prosthecobacter sp. | reverse complement strand
CCCCAGACACTAAGCCGCTAGGGGCTCATTTTACCCGACACTCTAGACTGACTCCCAAGACCTGATCACAAAGCCATGCCACTCGCAAGGTGCGGCCTTAAACTTGCGTTTGTTGGGTGCGGCACTAACTGCTGCCCAGTTCTGTCATTCCCCCCGATGATTTCCCGTTTTCCACACCTGCTGAGTCTGATGGGTGGCGCTGCCGCCATTTTCATCACTCCGGCCCATGCTGCTGATGCGTTCCCACCGGAGCAGATCGAGTTCTTTGAAAAGGAGATCCGCCCGGTGCTGGCGGAGAACTGCTATGACTGCCATGGCGGGCACAAGCACGAGAACGGTCTCCGTGTGGACCTGCGCAGTGCTCTGCTGAAGGGCAGCGATTATGGCAAAGTGGTGGAGCCGGGGAATCCGGCGATCTCGAAGCTGATCAAGGCCATCAATCACGCTCCTGGCGTGGAGGCGATGCCGAAGAAGGGTGACAAGCTGAAGCCCGCGCAGATCGCCGCGCTGGAGAAGTGGATCACGATGGGCCTGCCCTGGCCTGCGGAGAAGGAGGTCGCTGATACTCATGTGAAGACGGACCCGATGCAGCACTGGGCTTATTTGCTGGTGCAGCGCCAGCCGGGAGTGAGTATCGACGGCTTGGTCGGCTCCAAGCTGAAGGCGGCGGGCATCGACTTCGCGCCAAAGGCAGATCCGGCCACGCTTTGTCGCCGCATTTATGTGACGCTGACGGGCCTCCAGCCGAGCTATGAGGACGTTCAAAGCTTCATCAAGGAACCGAATGCTGATAAACTCGTCACCAAGCTACTCGCTACCCCAGGCTATGGACAGCGCTGGGCGCGTCATTGGTTGGACGTGGCCCGCTATGCGGACACGGACGGCTATCAGGTGGCAGGGAGGAACATCAATTACCCGTATGCCTACACCTTCCGTGACTGGGTGGTGAAGTCGCTGAATGAGGACCTGCCGTATGACCAGTTCCTCATGCACCAGCTCGCGGCGGACAAGCTGCACCCGAACGAGCCCGCGCATCCGTCTCTGGCAGCGCTCGGTTTCCTGAATGTGGGGGACAAGTTCATCAGCGACCGCAATCTCCAGATCGACGACCGCATCGATGTGGTCAGCCGCGGAATGCTGGGCATCACGGTGGGCTGCGCCCGCTGCCACAATCACAAGTTCGACCCGATTCCGAGCAAGGACTACTACGCGATGTACTCCATCTTCAGCAGCAGCGAGCAGCCGGAGCAGAGGGATCTGCCCGTGATCGGCAAAGCAGCGGATGAGGCGGCCTTCAAAGACTATGGGGCGAAGGTGGCGGAGATCGCGAAGAAGGAGATGGAGTTCAAGACAGAGGTGTATCACGAGATCCGCACGCCGGAGCGCGTGAGCCAGTATCTGGCCTTTGCCCAGGAGGCGTCAGGCATCAAAGATCGCATCGCCATGAAAGGCCGCGCAGGTCAGCTCAAGCTGCGTGACACTGTGGCGGACAAGTGGGGCGACTTCGTCCAACGCCATGCTTTGAAGGGCAAGCCGCATCCGGTGATGATCGCCTGGAAGGAATTCTCTGCCATCCCGGCAGCGGAGTTTGCAGCCAAGGCACCGGTGGTGCTGGCCTCGCTGACGAAGCCTGAGAGCGGTCTGAATGCTGTGCCGCGTAACGAACTGGCCAAGCGCCCCGCGCCGAAGAGCTTCGACGACATCGCCAAGATGTATGCGGACATCTTCCTCACCTGTCTGGATGGCAAGGAGCCCGACAACGCTGACTGGAAACAAGTGCGCGAGATCCTGATGAGTGCCCCCAGCCCCATGGCCGTGCCGGTGGAGCAGGCGAACCTTTTCTTTACCCGCAAGGACTTGGAGAAGGTCACCAAGTTCAGCAACGACCGCGTGAAGATCGAGTCCGAGCATCCCGGTGCTCCACCTCGCGCCATGGTCACACTGGACAAGCCAAAGCCCACCGATGTGCGCGTCTTTGTGCGTGGCAATCCTGCCCGTCAGGGTGATCCCGCACCGCGTGCCTGGCTAACCATGTTTGGCGGAGAGAAGTTCACTGATGGCAGTGGCCGTCTGGAGCTGGCGAAGAAGATCGCCAGCAAGGACAACCCGCTCACCGCCCGAGTCATCGCGAACCGCGTGTGGATGATGCATTTTGGCAAGCCTTTGGTTGGGCAGACGAGCGACTTCGGTGTGCAGACGCCGAAGCCAGCACAAGCTGAGATGCTCGACTACCTCGCGTCCTACCTCATGGACAACGGCTGGAGCCTGAAGAAGCTGCATCACCTCATCCTCACCAGCCGCACCTGGCAGCAGGATTCCGCCATCACGCCGGAGAAGAGTTTGAAGGACGCGGATAACGAACTGCTCAGCCGCTACAACCGCCAGCGTCTCGACTACGAGACCATGCGTGATGCTTTGCTCCAGGCCAGCGCGGACCTCGATCTCGGTATCTCCGGTGGCCGTGCCGTGCGCTACACGGAGAAGGATGCTGACGCTCGTCGCAGTGTCTTCCTGCTCGTCGATCGCTACGATCAGCCGACCGTGCCAGCGATGTTCGACTTCGCGAACTCCGACAGCCACAGCCCGATGCGCTACGTCACTACCGTGCCTCAGCAGGCGCTCTTCCTGATGAACAGCCCCTTCATGAGCCAGCGTGCCGGCAAGGCGGCGGAGAAGACTGCCATCAAAGGCAGCAGCATCGACTCACAAGCCGTGACCGATCTCTACCATCGCGTCCTGCGTCGTGATCCACGACCTGAAGAGGTCGATATGGCTCAGCGCTTCATCGAAGACAGCGAGCAACTCCGCCGCCGCAGCAGTGCCTTTGTCTGGAGCTACGGCTACGCGAAGGTAGAGAAAGACGCCGCCGGGCAGCACAAGCTCGGTGCTTTTAAACCCATGCAGCACTTCGGCAAAACGGCGCAGACGAAGAACCGCTGGTTCCCCACCGACACCTTCCCTGACAAAGATTTCGGCCATCTCTTCCTCGCCGCCAACAGCGGGCATCCAGGGCGCGACTTCGCCGCTGTGATTCAGTGGGTCTCGCCTTTTGACAAGGAACGCATCCGCCTCAGCGGCGTGCTGAAACGCACGAGCGAGCGTGGCAATGGCGTGCGCGGCATGATCGTCTCCAGCCGCACGGGTGTGATCGTGAACCACCTGCTGAAGCCCGTGGATAGCATTGATCTCAAAGCCGAGATCGAAGTCCAGCAGGGCGAGACGATCTCCTTCGTCGTCGATTCCGAAGCCAGCACCGACAGCGATGGCTACACCTGGATTCCCAAGATCGAGCGCATAGCCGAGGACGGCAGCGTCACCCTAATCACCAAGTCCGACACCGACTTCTGCGGCCCCGACGCCTGGCCACTCAACCGCACCAAACCCCAATCCCCACTCTCCCAACTCGCCCAGGTGCTCATGATGTCGAATGAGTTTCAGTTTGTGGATTGAGAGCGAAAGAGCAGTTTCCAGCAACCCTAACCCAGGAGGTTTTTATGTCCGCTTCAGTCATTGATGTCCAAAAGCAAATTGAACTGCTAGACAAGCCAAGCCGCATCCAGATCCTTCATTGGCTGTGGGAGCTTCTTGATCCAGAAGAGTCGGATGCTTTAAGACAGGCAGAGCTTCGCTCCAATGAGATGGCTACCGGTAGCACGAAAGGAGTTGGTTGGCCGGAAGTGCAGAAGGAACTCGATAAAGCTGCGGAATCAGAGCATGAATGGCAGGAGCGTAGGCTCGCTGAGGCTGACCGTCGTGATGACGAAATGCGTTCTGGCAAGGTCCCTGGACTTAGCCCAGAAGAGTTCTGGCAGAGAGTCGAGGCATCCAAGCGTTTGCGTCGCAGCGCATGAATTACTCTGTCCATCACGAAGCGCAGCTCGAATACGACGAGATTCTTGCCTGCCTTGAGAAGGTTTCATTGACTGCTGCGGATCGCTTCGAGTTGTCATTTATGACAGCCCTGGAGTCAGCCTTGAAGAATCCATTTCACTATCACTTCGAGAATCGATCCCGCCGTCAGCGCAGAGCGAATATCAAAAACTTCAACCGTCACTTCCTCTACACGGTGGACGAAGTGAATGACCTGATTCGTATCACTGCAGTTAGACATGATCATCAACACCCGAGCTATGGTCTTGATCGAGAATAGCCGTGAATAACCTTTAAATCCCTCGCCCCCGCCATGTCCCATCATTCCTTCAATCTCGAAGATCACTTTCTCACCCGCCGTCAGTTGCTGAATCGGCTGGGCACTGGGCTCGGAGCTTATGCGCTGGGCGATCTCATGGGTGCCAATCAGGCCCAGGCTGCTGGCGTGGATGGCAAGAACCCATTTGGCGTGCGTCAGCCGCATCATGAGCCGAAGGCGAAGCGCGTGATCCACTTCTTCATGAATGGCGGGCCCTCGCAGGTCGATACCTTCGACCCGAAGCCGATGCTGGCGAAGTTCGATGGCAAGCCGCTGCCGAGTGTGCTGAAGACCGAGCGCCCCACCGGCGCGGGATTGAAGTCACCTTTTGCCTTCAAGAAGTATGGTCAATGCGGCTTGGAGGTGAGCGACATCTTTTCCAAGACCGCCGAGTATGCCGATGACCTCTGCGTCATCCGCTCCATGTATGCCGATGTGCCGAATCATGAGCCATCGCTCGGCCTCATGAACTGTGGCGATGGTCGTCTGCATCGTCCTAGCATGGGTTCATGGATCACTTACGGACTCGGTTCCGAGAATGAAAACCTGCCCGGCTACATCTCCATGTGCCCGAAAGGCATGCCCACGCGCCGGACGAAGAACTGGCAGTCCGCCTTCCTCCCCAGCATCTACCAAGGCACCTACATCAACACGGAAGACACGGAGGTGGACAAGCTTGTGGAGTTCATCAAGAACGGCTCGCTCGATCTCAAGCAGCAGCGTCGGCAGCTCGATCTGCTGCATGAACTGAACGAAAACCACCTCAAGCAGCGCCAGAACGACCAGCAGCTCGATGCCCGAATCCAGAGCTTCGAACTCGCCTACCGCATGCAGATGGAGGCTACCGATGCCTTCGACATCAGCAAGGAGCCCGAGTCCGTGCGCAAAGCCTATGGCGAGAACGACTTTGGCCGACAGACACTCATCGCGCGTCGTTTGCTAGAGCGCGGGGTGCGTTTCATCCAGCTCTGGACCGGTGCTGGTCAGCCTTGGGATAGTCACGATGAGATCCTCGACCACGCCCGCCTCGCCAAAGATGTGGACCAAGCCATCGCCGCCTTCATGGGCGATATGAAACAGCGTGGCCTCTTCGATGACACCCTCATGATGTGGGGCGGCGAATTTGGCCGCACACCCGCTGTCGAGTTACCCACGCCGGGTGCGAATGCTGGCAAGCAACGCGGTCGCGATCACAACCACTACGGCTTCACCTACTGGCTGGCCGGTGGGGGTGCCAAAGGTGGTTACACCCACGGGGCCACGGACGAGTTCGGCTTTGCTGCCATCGAAAACAAAGTCCACGTCCACGACCTGCACGCCACGCTGCTGCACCTGCTCGGCTTCGATCACGAACGCTTCACCTACAAGTACGCTGGACTCGACTTTCGCCTGACCGGCGTGAACGAATGCGGCGTGGTTAAGGAACTGCTAGCGTGAGTCACTTCAGACTCAGGATAAATGCCTTCACGTCTGCGAATTCTTGGGGCTTCAAGATCAGGTTCATCGGCGGCATTGGCGAGATGCCGAGTTTCTCGAAGCCTTCTGCCAGCTTGGCGTTTGGTGTCATGAGGGACTCGAGGATGTAGGCGGCGTCTTTGCGACTGGCGATGCCATCAAGCGCGGGGCCGACGGCGCTGCCCTGGCCTTTGAGGATGTGGCAGTTCTTGCAGGCGGCGATGGGGTGCTCCCAGAAGATCTTCTCGCCGCGTTTGGCGTCGCCAGCGAGCTTGGTGGCGTCGTCCTCGGCTTCCATGACGAATTCACAGAGTTTCACGTCGTCGAAGTAAGTGTCGCCTTTGCCGACTTGGAGGAGGTTGATACTGGCCTTGGGGCGGTCCTTGCTGTTGAAGGTCACTTCCACTTCGGTCCAGTCTTGGTCGCGTTTCAATGTGTTCGTCTCCGCACGACCGTGGTGGTCGTTCAAACTCGCTTTGCCGCGAAAGGCATGCGTTTTAACC
>JBEBGU010000243.1:0-6149 GCA_040081325.1 Prosthecobacter sp. | reverse complement strand
TCCATCATTGGCACCAGGCTTCTGTACGCCGTGAGAAGACGATTTGGCTGCTTATGGCGATCATCCTGATCTGGTCCACGCTCATGAGTATGAGCCGAGGTGCGCTCTTGGCTCTTGTCCTGGGTCATGCTGCGCTGGTGTTAGCGCGTGGCTGGCGTGCTTCGATCAAACCCATCTCGCTTCTGCTGTCCTGCATCGTGCTATTTCAGGTTTCTGCACCGATCATTTTCTACTTTGGAGCGAAAGACATCTCAGAGCGCTTGGGGGTTCCTGCGGCATCCGTGACCTCCGCTAATTCGGGGGATGAGGTCATTGTTGCAAATCCTGCTGCACGCTTGGTCGAGCGCGCTGACAGCAAGCGTTTTGAAATCTATGAGGCAGCTTTCCAAAGTATGACCACATGGCAGGATTGGCTTTGGGGTAAAGGTCTCTGGTCTGCCAATGATTTCTGGTCCTGCTCGCTGCGTTGGAACCCCGCACACCTTCACAGTGTTTTCATGGATGCTCTCGTGCGTGGTGGCATCCCTACATTGCTGGGTTTGTTGGCGATTCTTGGGTGGGGACTCTATCGTGCATTCGTCCTCGCGAAAGGTGGTGACGAACTCTGGTTCATGCTTGCTTGCTTTGGCTGTGGTGGACTGGTTTTTGATGGAGACAGCGCCTTCACGCTGCTGAGTCTCCCCCGATTTGAGGCTCTTGTTCTCTGGGTTCCTCTGGTGATAGGATCGGCTCGATTTATGGCTCTTCGCCGAAATGTGTGATGCCTCGGCTCTTGCTTGGTTTGGAAGGTGGTCTTACCATCCGTAGTGTCTGGCAAACCACATCATTCGGGGTGGCATCTGGTCCGCAATCTCTTGCGGCAGGGCCGTGTCTGGCTGCGTGATACCATGGCCAGCAACACGCTCGATCCATTTCCGATTCGCAAATGGCTTCAGGGCTATGGTCCTCGTCGATTAAAGGCGGATTTAAAAGCCGCGTTGTCGGTCTCGCTTCTCGATCTGCCGCAGGGCATGGCCTATGCCGCCGTAGCGGGCCTGCCTCTCCAATTTGGCACCATGTGCAGTGCCGTCTCTGGAATCGTTGGCTCCATGTTTGGCAGCTCACGTTTCACGGTGCTGGGGCCCACGAATGCCACCGCGTTCATGATCTTTTCCTACTTTGCGGCAGACCCGCATGTCGATCGTGTCAGCCTCATGCCGCTACTTGTTTTCATGGTGGGGACGCTGTTGATCTTTGGCGCTTTTCTTCGTGTGGCTGAGCTGGCGCAGTACATCAGTCGCACGGTTGTCGTGGCTTATGTTACCGGGGCTGCGGTGCTTATCATCATCAATCAACTCGTGCATATCATGGGCATCGGGATGCTCGTGCATCTTGAAGATGGCAGCTCGATTCAGCCGCGCACATTTCCCGGCATCGTCATGCATCTCATACGGTCCATCCCTGAGGCGCACTGGCAAAGCTTTGCTATCGCAGCAGGCACAGCGCTCATTTACATACTCGTCCGCCATTTGCGCCCAGCGTGGCCAGCGCTAGCACTCGCGCTCATCATCGCCTCTCTCGGAGCCTACATCATGCATGGTTTCGGCCTTGATGTGCCAACGTATGCCAATGCTCGCTTTGGCATTCTTGATCTCTTGCCGCCGTTCCCCGACTTCGTTTCCCCGAGGTTCCTGTCCGACTTTAGTAGCCTGTTCGGACTGGCGGTCGCCATCGCCTTTCTCGCTACTTTGGAAAGTTCGTCGATGGCAAAGACCCTCTCTAGCGTGAGTGGTCAGCGAGTCGATTCCAACCAGGACATGTTCAGCCTCGGCATGGCAAATCTGAGCTGTGCTTATCTCAGTGGCATGCCCTGCTCTGGCTCACTGACGCGCAGCGCATTAAATCATCAGAGTGGAGCCCGCACGCCCTTTGCCGCTTTGTTTAATGGCATCTTTTGTCTCATCGGAGCCATGACACTTGGCCATCTCGTCGGCTTCATCCCGCGTGCAGCGCTCGCAGTACTGATCGTCTGTGTGGCTGCATCGCTTGTTAGCCGAAGGAACATCATCATTTGTCTCAGTGCCACAGGCTCAGACGCACTTGTCTTTCTCATCACTCTCGCCGCCACACTCATGGTGCCGCTGCATGTCGCCATTTTCACAGGCGTAGGCGTTTCCGTCATGCTCTACCTGCGGAAAGCTAGCCAACCCTTGTTGGTCGAGTACGAGTTCAATCAGGAAGGCAACCTTGCTGAAGCAGCCCAGCCTGGAGTGCGTCAGAACCCTTCCGTCTCCATCGTCCATGTTGAGGGGGAGTTGTTCTTTGGCGCCGCCGATCTCTTCCGCACACAGGTTCAGCGCACTTGCAGTGATCCAAATTTACGCATCATCATTCTCCGCCTGAAAAATGCACGTCACCTAGATGCGACCAGCGTCATGGCATTGGAGGAACTCATCCGCCTGCTGCGCCGTGACGGGCGTGATCTCATCATCAGTGGTGTCATGAAAGATGTTTACCGCGTGCTGTTTGATTCCGGGCTGACCGATGTCATCGGTAAGGACAACATTTTCCTCGCAAGTCCGAGCAATCCGAATGTCGCCACTCTCAACGCCCTTAAGCGCGCCCAACAGATTCTAGGAACCACTGAGGCAGACGTGAAAATCTTCTTTGATCCCGGTAAGCAAAAGGAAGGCTAGAGCGCCAGCTTCCAAACTCGCTTTGGCGCACACGCCCAAGTCGCCAGTCGTCTGTGCATTGAGGCATAGTCTCCGCCCATCGCGCAGGGTGAGAAGGCTGGTAAAATCCACCGCTGCATTCGTGGCGTGATCTGCTCCTGCACCAGCGCTGGCAGCTTGATCCGCATTCCGGCACCATCACGCAAATGCACCGCCGGGTGCTCATGTCCAGTGATGTGGATCGTCCGGGTCGCAGACTTCGTTCCCGTCTGTCCCACGACTCTGCCACTGGCAGAATGCGTGAATATTTCTACATCCGACCACCGCCCCTCGGTCCAGCGGTGCCCGTGTGAAAAGGTGAACTGCTCCTCGTGATGTGTTTCCACAAGATCCCATGTCTTTCTCAAAGCAGGGCGATCATGGTTTCCTTGAACGCAGATCAACTCAGGCACCTCCCCATCGAGCCGTTCCAGGAAATCATGCGTCTCCACCGCGCTACTTTTTCCGTCCATGATGTCGCCCACCAGGATGAGTCGCTGAGGCTGGTAATCATGAATCAGTTCGATCAGCGTCTCCTCACACTGCGCCACACTCCACGGCGGCATCAGCGCCCCGTATTGCTGCCGCTGCATTTCGTAGCCGTAATGCAGATCAGCCACCGCCAGCCAACCCTGAGTTTCATGAATCAAAGCGCGGCGTGAGTCGAGCAGAAGATGTGGGGCGACAAGAGTGGCAGAAGGAGAGGTAGCAGGTTTAAAAGAGACAGCAGGCACGAGTGCCCCTACACCATGAACTGCGGATACTCAATGCCACGTCACTTTTGTGAGTGCTCCTTGAAGAATTTCACGATCACAGCCGGTGCCTGTTTTGGGTAACTATGATCTCCTGGATGGATCGCCGTGACGACTGGATTTCCCGTGGTCGAGGGATAAAGCGTGCAGTTCTGATCCTTTTCCCAGGCTGTGCCAGCGCCGCATCCATTGAGTTTGATCAGCGCATCCATGGTCGCCTTTTGCCATGCAAATTTCACCAGTGGATCATTTTCCCCAGCGATATGGAGCACTGGCTTGGGCTTCAATAAAGAGAGGTTCTGCGCCGCTGCTGATGCCGAAGGAGCCATAGCGGTAAAGGTTTCGCCGCGTGCTGCCCAGAGTAGATAAGTGAAGCCGCCACCATTCGAGTGCCCCGTCGAGTAGATGCGTTTATCATCCACTTGGTAGTCCGTTTTTAGACTCGCTAGCACCGCGTCGAAGAATTTTAAATCCCGATCACCCATCATACCCAAAGCGTTTTGCCAGCCGGGCTTCTTGCCCGCAGGGTCGGTCAGTTTTCCCGGCGTGTTTAGCCCCTGCATGAAGACCACGATCACTTCAGGCCAAAGTGTATGGATGGGGAACATGCGCGTCGCGTTCTTCATCGTTCCACCGTGACCATGAAAGGCGAATACCACGGGAGTCGGCTGCGTCTTCGCCTGCTCCGGCACATAGAGCAGCGCCTCACGCGCCACGCCATCCACCTTCCATTCGCGCCGCACCGGCTCAGTAGCCCTGCTTTGAAAGGCGATAACGAAGCAAAGAAGAATCAGCAGTGTTTTCATAGCGCTTAAACGCCAAAGGCGTGAAAAGGATTCGCTCATTTTTCAGATTGTTATGCGCACGCCGCGCAGCTTCTTTCCGCCATGACACTCGCCGACTTCTGTGCCCACTGCCTTTCCCTTCCGCAAGTTGAGGAGACCACACCCTTTGGTCCTGATATTCTCGTATACAAAGTGGGTGGCAAAATGTTTGCCCTCGCCGCGCCCGAGGAGTTTCCATCAACCGTAAATCTGAAATGCGATCCTGACCGCGCGATCGATCTACGTGATCGCTATGAGGACATCCAGCCGGGCTACCACATGAACAAGCGCCACTGGAACACGCTCACTCTCGAAGGCCGTCTTCCGTCCAAACTCGTGCGTGAACTCACCGACCACTCCTACCAGCTCGTCTCCGCCTCGCTCACACGTAAAGCCCGCGCCGAGTTGGGCTTGTCGTGACATTCGTCATTCTCGCTTGAGCAGCGCATTCCACGCCATCCCCAGCCCACCGACGATAAAGAGGATCGGAAACCAGATCGAGTACAGCGCAGCTCGTGTGTCGTGTTTGAGCACCGTCTGCTCAGGCTTTTGAGGGTTCACGTAGCAGATCAGCTCCGTGCCGACAGGATACGGGTCCAGCTTTTTTCGAGCCACGTCTTCATGCTGACTGGCCGAGTCCACACGCTTGATTTGTGTGCCCGTCATTGCTTTGCCTTCATAACTAAAACTGTAGCGCACCTCCGGCTTGTAGGCAGGATTTGAGTGCGGCGTCGGGCGCTCCTGATGCAGTCGTGACGAAACAATGCGGCAGGGCAGGGGAGTCCAGCCGCGCGTCTCCTCCGCGCGTTGCCACGCTGTCCACAGCACCCAGGTAAAAACGATGCCAGCGAGAGCGAGAAACAATCCCATACTCGCCAGCCAAAGGCGGCCGAACATAGAAGATGATGAAGAGTCAGGCATGATTCTGAGGGAGGCTTTGACTAGCCTACGCGCGTGCTGCATACAAGGAGGTTGAACTCTGATCATGGCCCTAAATTCTGAAATACCACTCCCGAACACGCGCCCACCGCGCTGGCTGCTCAAGCCAGTGCCCGAGAGCGCCGCGGAGTTAATTTCAGAGTCGGGTCTGCATCCTATTCTCTCACTTCTCCTCGCCCAGCGTGGCTTCACCGGCACTGCGCAAATTCGGGATTTTTTAGTGCCAAAGCTTGCCTCTCTCGGTGATCCCACCGTGCTGCCAGAGATGAACAGAGCCGTCGAGCGCATCCTGCAAGCGGTGGATCAAAATCAGCGCATCGCTCTTTACGGCGACTACGATGTCGATGGCGTCACCTCCATGGCGCTGATGTATCTGACCTTGAAAGCCTATGGCGTAAAGGCGCATCTCTTTCTCCCTTCCCGCATGGATGAGGGCTATGGCCTGAGTCTTGATGGCTTCGCGCGTTTGTTTGAAGAGTTCGGTAAGCCAGACCTGCTACTCGCTCTCGATTGCGGAACCACCTCCACCAAGGAACTCAAGTGGCTTCACGAGCAGGGGGTTGATTGCGTCATCGTCGATCACCACGAGCTAGCGCCTGAAGGCCGCCCCGAATGCATCGCTCTGGTGAACCCGAAACTTGGCGACGACTACCACTACTTCTGCACCGCTGGACTCGTCTTTAAAGTCGCTCATGCGCTGATGAAAACCCGCCGAGTCGAGGGTTTCGATCTCAAGGAAACGCTCGACCTCGTCGCGCTCGGCACCGTCGCCGATCTCGTGCCGCTCATTGATGAAAACCGCCTGCTCGTGCGCCGTGGGCTTGAGGCCTTGGCGCAGACTCAGCGCATCGGCCTGCGCGCTCTTAAATTGATCGCTGGAGTGGACGGCTTTGTGCAGACCCCTCATGTGGGCTTCCGTCTCGGCCCGCGTTTGAATGCCG